>JAGKWZ010000145.1 GCA_021151605.1 Verrucomicrobiaceae bacterium | reverse complement strand
CCTTTGGCATCATCAGGTGAAGCCCAAAGGCGCCACCTTTGAAGAAACCCGCAAGCCCGAGCCCTTCATCAAAATGACCCGCCCCACCGACGCCGATGTCGATGGCCTGAGCCGCGTCTATTGCGCCAGTTGGAAAGGCGCCACCTTCGGCTGGGCCGGCCCCGATGTCGGTTACATCGTCCAGGTGAAGCCGAAGGGCTTCAAAGCCGAGCCGCTGCCGAATTTCGCGAAGGCGGGTGAAGCTGAACTACTGCAACTCATGGAGTCACCGAGTTATCGCCGCCGCCTGGAAGCCCAGAGGCTGTGGCTCAAGCACTATCCAGCAATGAAAAATGCCATGGCTTCGATCTTGCCGGAACAGGGACAAGATACTCCTGAGAGAAAGATCGCCAAACGCATGGTCCTTGGTGCTGCTCCTGAGCAAATCATTGGTTGGATTGCCCACGAGGATGCCACCATCTCGCATATGGCTGTCCGATCTGCGGCTGCCAATCGATTCGCAGAGCCGTGCCTCACCGCTCTCGAAACCGCCAAACCAAGCCACCGCAGCGGACTTCTCCGCGCACTCGCCATGATGCACCAGCCCGAAGTCGTCACCGGCCTCATCGAGCGCCTCAGCAAAGCCACGGACCCCGCTTTGCGCCAGGGCATTCTCGGAGCGCTCTGCCGCCTCCATTTCAAGGAAGGCGAGTGGAAGGGCGATTCGTGGGGCACGCGGCCGGACACGCGGGGGCCGTATTACCAGCCGGAAGGTTGGAGTGAGACCGACAAGATCTACGTCACTCTACGCGATGCCTTGGCCAAAGCATCGCCAGAAGAAGCGACCTTTCTTGTGAAAGAGATGAGCCGGAACCGCATTCGCTCCGATGACTCCCTCAAGCGCATCCTCGAACTCGCGAAGCAGGACCCGAAGGTCATCCCAGATGCCGTGGCGCAGATCGCCATGGCGGATGAGGTGCCTGCGGAGGCGGTGCCACTGCTGGTGGGCTTGGTCAGTGATGCGGGCACTCCTGCCCGCAATGCGCAGGCCGAGGGATCATCGACTGCGGGCAAGAGTGCCCGCATCACTTCTCCTGCCACTCTTTCCCAAGCCATCACCGCCCTCGCGAAAACCGATAGCGCCGATGCCGTGCAGGCCACCCTGGCCGCTCTGGAGCCTCTCAAGAAGCTCCCCGACTCCTGGAAAGACTACGATGCCGCTTTGGCCGCCTTTTTGAACGCCCCGAAGCTCGAAAACCACCACCAGCTCGTCGAGCAGATCGCCGAGAAGGCCGAGTGGCCAGTGTCGATGTATGCCAACGCCGCCTTGCTGAACCTCGCGAACCGCAAGACGGGCAGCCCCGAGTCCATCCAGCTCACGCAGAAGGCGCTCGATAAAGGCTGGGCCGATCCGAAGCACCGCAAGCTCATCATCGACGCCATCAGCGCCTCCAAGCACATGCCCAGCGCCGCCAAAGTGCTCGCCGCGCTCGATGATCCCGATGCCGAGGTCAAAGGCGCTGCCGAACGCGCCGCCAAGGCCATGCGCCTCCAGAAGATCGAGGACAAAACGCCCAAACTCATGACCTTGAAGCCCGAAGAGGCCCTCGCGGCCGTTTTGAAGGAAAAAGGCAACGTGGCGCTCGGCGAGCAGATCTTCACCAAAGCCACCTGCGTGGCCTGCCACACCGTGAAGGAGACCGAAGCCCAAAAAGGCCCTTATCTCGGAAACATCGCCCAAACCTACAAACGCCCCGATCTGGCCCAAAACATCCTCGACCCGAACAAAACCATCGCCCAGGGCTTCGCCAGCGAGATGATCACCATGAAGGACGGCACCCAGCAAATGGGCTTCATCACGCTCGAAGGCGCGAACGAGGTCAAACTGCGCAACATCGCCTCCCAGGAGTTCACCTTCAAAACCGCCGACATCAAAGAGCGCCAAAAGCTCCCCATGAGCATGATGCCGCCCGGCCTGATGATGAACTTCACCGTGAAGGAATTCGCCAGCCTGCTCGACTACCTCGAGTCGCTGGTGAAGAAGTAAAACGAACTTCCAAGTTCGTTAGCAAGGGCTGGACTCGCACACCTGAGTCCAACCCATCCCGCCAAAGGGATAGACAAAACCACCCCCACACGTTAAAACC
This sequence comes from Verrucomicrobiaceae bacterium, assembly GCA_021151605.1. Classification (GTDB taxonomy): domain Bacteria; phylum Verrucomicrobiota; class Verrucomicrobiia; order Verrucomicrobiales; family Verrucomicrobiaceae; genus Prosthecobacter. The sequence continues at coordinate 11,299 of JAGKWZ010000145.1, read as the reverse complement.
GCCCACTTTCCAACCATGAAACCCATCCGCACCCTCGCCCTCCTCGCTGCTTTTGCCCTTCCAGCCTTCGCTGCAGACGAAGTCCAAATCTTCAACGGCACCGATCTCACGGGCTGGGAAGGCAACAAAGAACTCTGGAGCGTCCAGGAAGGTGCCATCACCGGCATCACCCCGCCTGACCCAGCCGATCCGAAGAAAGGCCTCATCAAGCACAACACCTTCCTCGTCTGGAAAGGCGGCACCGTGGGTGACTTCGAACTCACCTTCCAGTATCGCATCGAAAAGGGGAACTCCGGCGTGCAGTATCGCAGCAAGGAGCTGGCTCCAGGCGCCTTCGGTCCGATCATCAGCGGCTACCAAGCCGACTTCGAAGCCGGCAAGACCTACAGCGGCATCCTTTATGAAGAGCGTGGACGCGGCATCCTGGCCAAGCGCGGTGAGAAGACCGTGATCAAACCCGGTGCCGATGGCAAAAAGCCCGTCGTGGAAGTCACCGGCTCCACGGGCGACAGCGCCGCCATCCAGGCCAGCATCAAGGAAGAGCAGTGGAACGACTACAAGATCGTCGCCAAAGGCAACCACGTGCAGCATTTCATCAACGGCATGCAGACCATCGACGTCACCGATGAAGACGCCGCCAATGCTCCGAAGGAAGGCCTGCTGGCCCTCCAGATCCATCAGGGCCCGCCGATGAAGGTGCAGTTCAAGAGCTTCAAGCTCGTGCCTCTGAAGTAAGTTCACGTGCCGGTGAGTCACCGGCACGTTCTTTGCTAGATTGCCCCCATCATCCCGCCATGCGCACTTCTGCCCTGAAAGGCCTGCTATCACTCATCCTGCTGTTGAGCGTCTCCTCGGCTCTCGCTGAGACCACCGAGTACATTGTTTGTTCCGGCGGACCAGCTTTGCGGAAATGGGAGGACCTGCGACAGGCAGAAATGCAGCATGATCGCTGGTGGGGGAACTTCGTCCGCACGGCCCGCGTGCGGATGCAGGAACTGCAAAAGAGTCAGCCTCAGGGCACCATCATCACCTGGCTCGTCTATCGCGATGCCTACCTGCGCCGCGCGAGTGAGGACCACGATCCCCTCACCGCTCACTGCGAGTCCGTGCGTGACACCTACAAAATCAATCTCGTCTGGTTGCGCACTGGCGATGACGTGATCAACTACATCAACCGTGGCGGTGGCCAGTTCTCCCGCCGCAGCGCGAAGATCAGTGGCTTCGAGTACTTCGGTCACTCGAACAAACACTGTTTCCTCTTCGACTACAGCAGTGACATCTATGCCTGCTCCACCGCGTGGCTTCATGAGGCGGACCTGCACAAACTGAACGGAAGTGCCTTTACCCGCAAAGCCTACTGCCAGAGCTGGGGCTGCCATACCGGCGAAAGCATGAGCAAAGCCTGGAAAAAGGCCACCGGCGTCCCCATGGTCGGAGCCATCGGCAAGACGGACTACTCCTTCATGCACCTGCGAAACTGGACCGTCGCCCTCGGAGACGGAAGCCGCTGGACGCGGTAAAATCGGCCTGGTTTGAGCTTAAAGCTCATCTTGGCAGTCTGATCGCCACCCTCAACGACGTATATGAAAAGTATGATTCGTCCATTCACCGCCGCCGTCCTCGCTGCTCTCTTCGCCTTCACGGTCATCCCGGCAAGCGCCCAAGTGCCGAGGCGTGGCCCCGCCGATGCCGATCTCGAGACTTATGCGGCAAAGGGTGATGCTGATGCGCAGTTCGAACTCGGTCTCCGCTACCTCACAGGCGAAGGTTTGAAGAAGGATGAAAAGCTCGGCAAGGAGTGGATGGAGAAAGCTGCGGCTCAAAAGCATCTCCGCGCTCAGTTCGTCATGGGCTCGCTCTATGAAGACGGCGTCGGTGTGAAAAAAGACGAGTCCAAGGCAGTCGAGTGGTATCGCAAAGCAGCCGAAAATGGCTTCGCTCCCGCCCAATTCGCCACCGCCATGGCCTATGATCTCGGACGTGGCATCAAGCAGGACGCCGTGAAAGCCACCGAGTGGCTGGAAAAAGCAGCGGAACAGAATCACCCGCAGGCCCAGACTGCCCTCGCCTCCAAGTATGAGCGCGGTGTCGGTGCCACGAGGAATCCCTCCAAAGCTGCCCTCTTCTATCTCCGCGCCGCTCAGCAGGACTTCGTCCAGGCCATGGGCCGCCTCGCTAATCTCTACTACACTGGCAATGGTGTCCCACTCGATTACCGCCGCGCGGGAGCCTGGTATCAGCGCGCCGCAAAAAGCGAAGATCCATGGGCTGCCAACAACCTCGCCTGGTTTCTGGCAACCTGCCCGGATGAAAGTCTCCAAAACGGCGAACAAGCCGTGCTCCATGCCTCCCGCGCTCTCCGCATGATGGACGAAGCTGGTGAAGACCAGCGCTACGAGATGATTGATACCAAGGCCGCCTGTCTCGCCCGCAATGGCGAGTACCTCGAAGCCATCCTCTGGCAGAAGCGCTCGCTCGCCCTGCTCGCCGAGGACAAAGAAATCACCGACGAAGAGCGCCAGCAGCTCAAAGCCGAATTTGATACGCGCCTGAAGCTCTACCAGCAGGAGAGCCCCTTCAACGAGCCCGAGCCCAAGATCGAAAAAGAAGCTGCCCCGCTGCCACAAGACACCATCCTCCAGGACGAAGGCATCCCCGGCTCCGACTCGAAGCCGAAGAAGAAAAAGTCCGGCAGCAAAGGCACTGTCGTCTGATTTACGGCAGTGTCGGCATGATCATAGTGCTGTCCTGAGTGTCAGCGTGCCACTTTTTCATCGCGGTGAAGAGACGTTCGAGATGCACACGCTGCGCGGGATCGGTGGCTAGGTCGTGCAGCTCATCAGGATCGTTTTTCAGATCGTAAAGCTCGATGATGGGCGGCCTTCCCCCGAGCGCATGTGGATCCATCTCGCTGAGGATTCGGTAGGCCTCGGGGAACTGTGCTTTCACACGGATCGTCTCACCATAGATGCGATTCAGCCAGGGCTTCATGTCGCGTAGGTCCGCGTTGATGACCTTCGGTTCGTTCAGCTTTGATCGTACGATGAGCTGATGGGTGGCATCCAGCACACTGCGCTCCTCCATTCCGCGTGGCTTGTCTAGCGAGCGACCGGAGACTTCGGCAAAGATGAACTCATGCCCCTTGGCATCGGCCTTGCCCTCAAGCAGAGGTTTCAGGCTGATGCCATGAAGCGGAGAGTCGTACTTCACTTCGAGCAGATCGATCAGTGTCGGCAGTAGATCGAGCTCGCTCACCAATTCATCACAGATGACAGGCTTGCCGCCTAGCATGCGGATGATCAGCGGTACATGCAGACCGAGATGAAACGGCGTCATCTTCCCATGCTGATAAGCCGGTCCATGATCGCCCATGAAGATCACCATGGTATTCGCCTCCGCTCCCGACTCCTGCAGCGCCGTCATGACTTCGCCCACGACTTTGTCATTGCGCTGCACGCCATCCAGATACTCCGCCCAGTCGCGCCGTGCTGTCGGCGTGTCCGGCAGATGAGCTGGCAGTTTCACCTTCGCTGGATCGATGCTGATGGGCTGCTTCTCGCTGTTTACAAAGGGGCGATGCGTGAACGTCGTGCTGTTGTGCATGAAGAACCACGGTTTGCTCGCCGCTCGTTTGATGACGCCTTCGAGCGCCTGCTTTGCTGCAGGCTTCGGGATGAAGTCATGATAGGGGAAGCGTTCGTTCGGAGAGACATGGAGCTTTCCACTCACCGCTGTGTGGTAACCTCTTTCGACTAGCATCTCGATCATCGTGCGCGCTGCTGTGCGGATGCGCGTGTGTAGATACGGCGGCGACTTCTTTTCTGCGTCCGTGAGCTTGGCAGCAGGCTTGAAATGATTGTTCGTGTTGTTGATCAGCCCGTTTGTATGCCCGTGCAGCCCAGTCATGATGCATGCCTTCGAGGCCGAGCAGACCGGATACGCCACATACGCCCGGCGAAAGAAGGTCCCACTCGCCGCCAGTGCATCCATGTGTGGAGTCTTCACATCTGCTGTGCCGAGCGCGCTCATGTGCGCCCCTTGATCCTCCGTGAGGATGAAGAGAATGTTTGGCTGGGCGGCAAAGATCGAAGATCCGAGGAAAAAGAAAATCAGCGTGAATAGCTTCATGGAAGGCCTGATAACGGTCAGTGCCATCCTAATTAGCCGGCAAAATGAGTGTCGGATCTAGCAATTCCTCCACGACGTCTGCAGCCGAATTCACTCCGCCTCAACGTTGTGGAAGGCCATCTGATCCATGAGATGCTGGCCTGATGGTCACGCCAAGATCTTGCGGATCAAATGCCCATGCACATCTGTCAGTCGGCGCTGGATGCCGTTGTGGTAGTAGCTGAGCTTCTCGTGATCGAGACCGAGGAGATGCAGCGCGGTGGCGTGGAGATCGTAGCTGTAGCTCGGGTTTTCGGCGGCTTTGAAGCCGAGATCGTCGGTGCTGCCATACGCGGTGCCTCCCTGAATGCCGCCACCGGCCATCCAGGCGGTGAAGGCGCCGGGATTGTGGTCACGGCCTTTGCCGGCGCCTTGCGCAGCGGGCTGACGGCCGAATTCAGTGGTGCAAATGACGAGCGTGCTCTCCAGCAGGCCGCGTGATTTCAGATCGGTGAGCAGCGCGGCGGCTCCGCTATCGAGGATGGGGCCCCAGTAGCCGTGATCGCGCACGAGATCCTCGTGGCTGTCCCAGTTCGGGCGGATCTTCCTCGCGGTGGTGTTTTCTGCACCGCAGAAGAGCTGCACGAATCGCGTGCCACGCTCCACGAGCCGTCGTGCGAGCAAGCACTGCCTTCCAAATGGCCCGATGTCCTCGTGATCGAGCTGGTAGAGCTTTTTCGTCGCTTCGCTCTCGCCGCTGACATTCGTGGCTTCGGGCGCGCTAAGCTGCAAACGCGCGGCGAGCTCGTAAGCGGCGATTCGGGCCTCCAACTCGCTGTTTTCACGTCTTTCGGCCGCATGCGTGCGATTCAGCACCTGGAGGAATTCGCGGCTCTTTTGCTCCGAACCGTCAATGTAGCCCTTCGGCGGGAAAAGATCGGCGATGGGCGGCTTTTCGGCATCGGTGGTGAGGACTGTGCCTTGATGAATGGCCGGCAAAAAGCCTGCGCCCCAGTTTAGAACGCCACCGGGAGGCAAACCACGAGGATCAGGCAGCACGACGAAAGCGGGAAGGTCCTCGCTGAGGCTGCCGAGGCCATACGTGACCCACGCGCCCATGCTCGGAAAGCCGGGAAGAATGAAGCCGCTGTTCGCCATGAACATCGCGGGCCCATGCAGCGCTGTTTTGCTCTGCATCGAGTGGATGAAGGCCATGTCATCGACCTTTGCGGCGAGTTTAGGGAAGAGATCGCTCATCCAGCGGCCGCACTCGCCATGCTGGCGGAACTTCCACCACGATTGCTGGCAGTTGCCAGGCTTGGAAGCGAAGAACGTGAGCTTGCCATCGGGATCGAAGGGTTTGCCCTGGCGCTTTTCGAGCTCCGGTTTGTAGTCCCAGGTATCGACATGCGACAAGCCACCGGGACAGAAGATCTGAATCACGGCCTTGGCTTTCGCCGCATGATGCCCTCCCTTTGGCGAGAGCGGATTTGCCGATGCCGCGCTGGCATCGCGATGCAGCAGCGAGGCCAAGGCGGCTCCGCTGAAGCTGTGGAGAAAATTGCGGCGAGTATGCGTCATGATGAATTGGTCAGACCAATTCAAAAAACGTCACTGGTGTCGATTTCCTTGCGGCTTCTAGGCTTACTTCTTGAGCCCCGCGAGCATCGCCTTCATCTTCGCTACCGTTTCGGCATGCGCTGGATCTTTGGCGAGGTCTTTGGTTTCTTGCGGATCGTTTTGGAGATCGAAGAGCGTCGCGCCCTGGCGGCCTTCGTCCCATTCGGTATAGCGGAACTGCTCGGTGCGCACGCTGACGCCGAGGAAACCTCCGGCCTTGCCTTTGCCCTTTCCTTTCCCTTGAGCCTTCTTGCCTTTTTCGAGGTTCTTCGGGTCAAAGCCGGGCGCGTTGGTGCCCACGGGGGCTCCACGCAGCGTTTGGGTGAAGGCGGGCTTGTCCCACGCGGCCTGCGGATTGTCGAGCAGCGGCTTCAGGCTGATGCCATCGCTCTGAGGAAGCGGCAGGCCGCACACATCGGCGAGCGTGGCGTGCAGGTCGATGAGCTCGACGGGGCGCGGGCAGCTCTTGCCGTTGTTGGCATTGCCAGGGACGCTGATGATGAGCGGGACGTGCGTGGAATTTTCCCACAGGCTCTGCTTCTGCCACAGACCGTGGTCACCGAGGTGATAGCCGTGGTCGCTGTGAAACACGATGACCGTCTTCTCGCGCAGCCCGAGCCGCTCGACGGCGGCGACGACCTGCCCGACCTGATCATCCATGAAGGTGGTTGAGGCAAAGTAGGCCTGGAGAATCTCCTTGCGCATCGGATCGGTGAGCTGGTCCTGCTCCTTCTTGTAGCTGGCGTAAGCAGCGGCTGGCATGCCCGGCGCGTCCTTCATCGGGCCGGTGGCGAGCTGGATTTTGTCGATGGGATAGCCCTCGAAATACTTCGCCGGGGCGACATACGGCGTGTGCGGGCGATAAAAACCGACGGCGAGATAAAATGGACCGTCTTTCTTCGCTTCGAGCAGCTTGATGGCCTCTGCGGCGCCAATCGCATCGGTTTGCGGCTCCTCGGAGGGATCGTTGAACCAGCTCAGTGTGCCGCCGAACTGTCCCGGCGTGAGCGTGTGGATCTGGTCCTCGACTTTTTTGTCGTGGCCGATGGGATTCACTACCTGCTGCCACGATGGCTCGTCATCGAGACCGCTGGTTCCGATCTGCGTCGGCACGCCGTAATGATACAGTTTGCCGACACGCGCCGCGAAGGCACCCGCCTTCGAAAACGTCTGTGGGATGCTGAGCACATCCGGCAGGGCCTTGCGAAAGTGCGTGCTGTTTTCATACACCTTCGTGCTGCCGGGACGCATGCCGGTCATGAAGGAAGCGCGGCTCGGATTGCACAGCGGATACTGGCAGTAGGCTTTTTCAAAGCGCACGCCGGTGGCCGCGAGCTTGTCGATGTGCGGCGATTTCACCTGCGCATGCCCGTAGCAGCCGAGGGAGGTGTTTAAATCATCCGAGACGATGTGAAGCACATTAAACTTCGGCGGCGCGGCCAAGGCAGTGGCAGTAACGAGGGCAAAACTAGCAGCGAGGAGCGATTTCATGGTGGCGCGTGGTAACGCGTCCGACGGCCTGAATTCTCAATGAAATGCGCTGGATCACTCCGGCCTTCCGTTCTCCGCAGGCACCGCCACACTGCATATCGGCAAGCACGAACTTAATCCCGCCACTTGGTGCACTTTTATCGACGCGGTTTTCTGCAAGCCCCGGCACCTCTATTTCAAATGGTCGATCAGCTTTCGCGCCAAATTACTTCTTCTCCAGCGACATCAGCTCGATCTTGCGAAACCACACCGGCTGGCCTTCGGCTTGCAGCGCGATGTGACCGTAGCTGAGCTTCACATCGCCACCGGCGGCGGTGATGTCGCTTGCGGGTGCGATGGTGCAGGAGGGGTCGAGCACCGGATGCTCGTAGCGCAGGACCTCGACGCCGTTGATGCGGTGAATGATCACCTCGTGTCCACGCACCTCCATCTCCGCCTGCACCCATTCCTCTGCTGGAAAGGTGGGCGAGCTCGATTTGGCGATGTGCTTCGTGAAAAGCTGCCCCTCCATCTCCACATGCGTGCCCGGCGTGCACAGATTGCCCGTGGGTCGCGGTCCCTTGCCCTCATCGGCGAGGAACTGCATCTCCAGGCTCGACGGGAAGCCCTGATCGAAGCGCATGCTCTGCGGCGGCTGTGCGTGCAGCATCACACCGCTGTTGAGGTTCACATACTTCGGCGCATCGGCCATCATCGTGCCGGTGAAGCGATACTCCATGCGCAGGATGTAGTGCGAGTAGGCCAGGTTGGTGAAAAGGTGCCCATACTGCTGGTCAAACTTCTCGTAGCCATCGTAGCTCACCTTCAGGATGCCGTCCTCGACCCGAAACGTGTTCGCAAAGTTCTCCCCCAGCGGCCGCTTTGCGATCTTGATGGTCCACCCGGTCAGATCCTTGCCATTGAAAAGAGGAATCCACTTCGGCTCCTCGGCGAAAACAGAGGAGACGATGAGTGCAAAGAAAGCGGCGCAGGCAGATCGGATCATGCCGGTCACCTTGGCGTGTTCACCACCAAATCCAAACGGAAGATGCCAGGCACTCCGGCGTTTACCAGCCCGCTATGAAATGCCTGCTCTTTGTGATTCTCTGTGTCCTCTGTGGTTTCCTGCAAGCTGCGGACAAGCCCAACATTGTCGTCATCCTCGTCGATGACATGGGTTTCGCGGATCTCGGCTGCTATGGATCGGAGATACCGACGCCGAATCTGGATGCCCTGGCGAAGGGCGGCGTGCGCTTCACGCAGTTTTACAACACGGCTCGTTGCTGCCCCACGCGGGCGTCGTTGCTCACGGGATTGTATCCGCATCAGGCTGGTGTCGGACACATGACGGGCGACAAGGGGCTGCCGGGGTATCGTGGGAGGCTGAATGACTCATGCGTGACCATCGCGGAGGTGCTGCGACCTGCGGGTTACTTCACAGCGATGACCGGGAAGTGGCATGTGGGCCAGGAGCATGGCGTCACGCCATGGGGACGCGGCTTTGATCGCAGTCTGAATGCGGCGGCGGGTGGGTTTTACTTTCCAGAGGCGGCCAAGGCGAAGCTTTTCCTAAATGGCGAGGCGATCGCGAACGATGATCCGCGTCTGCCGAAAAATTGGTATTCGACGGACCTGTGGACGACGTTTGGGCTGAAGTTCATTGACGAGGCACTGGCGGCGAAGAAGCCGTTTTACCTGCATCTCTGCCACAACGCGCCGCATTTCCCGCTCCAGGCTCCGGCGGAGGAGATCGCGAAGTTTCGCGGCAAATACATGATCGGCTGGGGAGCCACGCGTGATCGCCGCTATGCAAAACAGCAAGAGCTTGGCATCATCGACCCGAAGTGGGCAAAAGCGCCGCGTCCACCTGCCGTGAAGCCTTGGGCGGAGGTGCCAAAGGAGGACCAGGAGCGCTTCGACCACCTCATGGCCACTTATGCCGCCTGCGTGCATCGCATGGACAAAGCCATCGGCGATCTCGTGGCCGGCTTGAAGCAGCGCGGGGCCTTCGACAACACACTCATCCTCTTCATGAGCGACAACGGCGGCAACGCCGAAGCTGGCCCGAAAGGCAAAACAAATGGCGATCCCTCAAAAGCCGACTCCGACTGGTTCTGCGGCGAAAGCTGGGCCTTCGCGGAAAACACGCCCTTCCGGCTCTTCAAGCACTTCAACCACGAAGGCGGCATCAGCACACCGCTCATCGCGCATTGGCCCGCAGGCATTATCGCAAAGAACGAACTCCGTCATCAGCCCGGACACCTCATCGACATCATGGCCACCTGCGTCGATGTCAGCGGCGCGAGCTATCCGCACGAGCACAACGGCAAGCCCATCAAGCCGATGGAGGGTAAAAGTTTGAAGAATGTCTTTTTGGGCGAATCACTTTCTCCCCGGTCTCTCTTCTGGGAGCACGAAGGCAATGCCGCCGTGCGTCATGGCGACCTCAAACTCGTCCGCAAAGGCCGTTCTGGCCCCTGGGAACTCTATGACCTCAAAACCGACCGCACCGAGCTCCACGACCTCGCCGCCGCACAGCCTGAACAAGCCAAAGAACTCGTCGCCGAATGGGAAGCCTGGGCCGAACGTGCGCATGTGAAGCCGTATCCCGGCGAAGGAAAAGCCAAGAAAAAGGGCAAGGGGAAGAAAGAGTGAGCGCTGAATTATAGCTTCCGAAATCACGCGTTCAGTGATTCAGCCTCTTCAACACTTCAGCAATCCTGTGATGCCATTTCTCGGTGATTGCCTCGGTGGAGTCGATGTCCTCAGATTTCAGCGCTTGGTGCTCGGTAGACAATTGCACCGCCTGCAACCAAGCTGAGTTAGGATACTTGAGTGATGAGAGCCAACTGAGTGAAGCTGCAGTTTTTGCAGATCTCGCATGTCCACCCGCAGGACCTTCGGCAGAATGTCTTTCGTGCATGGTCATCGCCAAAAGCTTTGTGGAGTCAATCGGGCAATGGTTCTCCAAGCGCTGCCGTGCTTGAGTTTCAAACTCTGGATCAATCATGAACAAGACGACGGCGATTTGAGGCGTTACCCAGCTCCCCTGGTCCAAACGCCCCCACAACAGCTTCGTCATTTCGGGCGTCGGATCCATAAAGAGAGCCGAGACACACGCCACTAGTGTTGGGCGCCAATTTGAGTCTTCTAGCAGGAGTCTGACATCTGACACGGCGGAAGGCTTCGAACAGCAATCCCTAATCGCACTAACAGACGCAACTGAGTCCTCGGTAGCCAAGTTCAACAGGACGAGATAACCGTGAGGAGACTCAAAGATCGGGGCAAATACTCCGAAATCGTTCGGCATGGTGGTTAAAGCGACTGGAAGCTGAATTGGGGGACTCACCTCGACCGAAACACCTCACTCATCAAACACTCGGTCATGAGCGTTTTCAGGCCGAGGCCTTGTTTCTTCACTTGGTCGTGGAGTTGGTCGATGAGGAGGTCGTCGTTGAGCTCCATGGTGCGGCCGGTGGTGTAGGTGAGGAGCTGGCGGATGAGGTGGCGGGTGAAGTGATCGGCGCGGGTGTCGTGGATGACCTTCTTGAAGGTGGCGAAGTCGGTGTAGGTCTCGCCGGAGGGGAATTCGCCGGTGGTATCGATCTCGGCGGGCTTGGCTTTTTTGTTGGCGGCGGGGTATTTTTTGCGCCAGCGGCCTACGGGATCGTAGGCTTCGAGGCTGAAACCGAGCGGGTCGATCTTGCGATGGCACTCGGCGCAGGCGGCATCGGCGCGGTGCTTGGCGAGGCGGTCGCGGATGGTGGTGGCACCGCTGACATCGGGATCAATGGCGGGCACGACATCCGGCGGCGGTGGCGGCGGGATGCCGAGGATGTTTTCCGTGACCCAGACACCACGCGTGACAGGTGAGGTCTCGACGCCGTTCGCACTCACGGTGAGCACGGCAGCCATGCCGAGGAGACCTCCGCGATGCGTGTTGCCTTTGAGGCTGACTTTTTTGAAGCCGTCGGCGAGGCGCAGGGTCTTCGCTTCGGGCAGTTCGTAGAGTTTGGCGAGTTTCTTGTCCACGAAGGTGTGGTCGCAGTCGATGAACTGGGCGACGGAGCCGTTGTTCTTGAGTAGATCGCGGAAAAAGAGC
>JAGKWZ010000492.1 GCA_021151605.1 Verrucomicrobiaceae bacterium | reverse complement strand
CAAAAATGCCGACTCACCTGCATGCACAAAACCAGCCTCCGTTGTTGCCGCGTAGGATGCGTTTAGAGAGCACGAATGGACCACAAGGTATGAGAGTATGCCGACCCCCGACATGCACTTGTTGCGACCATCAGCGCGTGTTGTTGCGACCATCGCGTCACCCTTCAATCAAGTGGGATTACGTGGAACAGAATGGCGCGACGAAGGACGTTGGTTAGCTCTCAACGCGATCACCCAGTGACCTTCAACATCCCTGTCTATTTTCTAATGCGCCTCTCGATTCTCCCTCTCTGTCTTCACCTGCTGGCATCACTCCACGCCGCCGATCCACGCGACACGATGCCCGACACCTGGGCTGCCACAGATGCGCTGGGGCGGGTGCTGCCCATGAGTGCGGAGGTCGGCGCAGCGAAAGCGAATCGCACGGTGGGCATCTTTTACTTCAACTGGCACGCCGCGTTCGGGAACAAGGAGGTGCACGACATCGCGAAGATCGTCGCCGCCAATCCCGCTGCGCCGCCGTGGGGGCCGGTGCAGGCTCCGCATTACTGGAGCGAGCCGCGCTTCGGATACTATCGACCCGATGATCCGTGGGTGATCCGCAAGCACGTGCAGATGCTCATCGACGCAGGCGTGGACATGCTTGTGCTCGATGCCACGAACGGCTTTACTTATGACGTAGAGCGCGAGGCCCTGTGCTCAGCGCTGGAGCAAATGAAGTCCGAGGGACATCGCGTGCCGCAGATCGCGATGTTTGCCTATGCGCAGCATCTCGCGGTGGTGCAGCATTTGTGGGAGTCCTTTTACAAGCCCGGCAAGCATCGCGAGCTGTGGTTTCACTGGAAGGGCAAGCCGCTCCTGCTCACGCCGACAGATGGCCTTAGCGAGGAAGTGAAGGCTTTCTTCACCATCCGCACTTCATGGGCCTGGACGCGCGGTCAGGCATGGTTCGCCGATGGCAAAGACAAATGGCCGTGGCTGGACACTGCCCCGCAAGTGCCCGGCTGGAATGACTCGCCGAATAAAGCCGAGTGCGTGCCCGTGGGCACGAGCCAGCACGCCACGAGCAACATCGGACGTAGCTTTCACGCCAGCAGACAGCCGCCGCCAGCAGAGCATCGCTCCGGCGAGGGGCTTTACTTTGAAGAGCAGTGGAAGCACGCTCTGCCGCACGATCCCGAGTTCATCTTCATCACTGGCTGGAATGAATGGATCGCCCAGCGTTTCCTCTCCGATGGCAGCATGACTTTCCTCGGCCGCGTGTTGCCTGCGGGCGAGAGCTTCTTTGTGGACGACTACAACCCTGAGTTCAGCCGCGACATCGAACCCATGCGCGGCGGCTTTGGCGACAACTACTACTGGCAAATGGCCGCCAACATCCGCCGCTACAAAGGCGCACGTCCGCCGCCTGCCGCCTCACCAGCAAAGACCTTCGCTATCCCCGGCGACTTCGCTCAGTGGGCCGATGTGAAGCCCGCCTACCTCGACGACGTGCACGACACCACACACCGCGATCACGACGGCGTCCCCGGCGCAGGCCGCTACACGAACAAAACCGGTCGTAACGACCTCGACACCGCCCACGTCGCCCACGATGCCACGCACGTCTTCTTCCACGTCCGCACCCGCGAGTCGCTCACACCCGCCACCGATGCCGATTGGATGGTCCTGCTGCTCGACACCGATCAAGACGCCAAGACCGGACACCTCGGCTACGACTACCGCCTCAACCACACACGTCGCGCCCCGGACAGCGCCAGCATTGAGCGATGGAATGGCCAGGCATGGGAAGCCGCCGGCACTGCAAAGCTGCAAGTTGGCAGCAACGAGCTTCACCTGGCCACTACTTGTTCCGCGCTTGCCATGGCTCCCGACAAGCCCCTTCGCTTTGATTTCAAATGGACTGACAACGTGCCTGCCAACGCTGAGGGGATCGACTTCCTCGATCAAGGTGACACCGCGCCGAACACGCGGTTTTACTACCGCTATCACGCTCACCGGCCCTAACCGTCCTATGCTCCGTCCTCAGTGGTTTCAGCCAAGGTGCCTACAAATCACCATCGTCATCTTCACGCCTCACTCAACAAAATCGTCAAACAACCCCGGCTGAAACGGCTTCAGCGCCGCCTGCTCTGCTTTGAAGAAGTCCGCTTTCGTCTTGCCGCGCTTCTTGCCCTCGCGCGTGTGGCAGTCATAAGCATAATCAGGGATAGCGACATACTCACCGCTGTTGCGCAACTCCAGCGCCAGCGTGTCAGGATCAAGACCAGCCGTTTGGTCATAGACGTAATTTTGCAGATGATCGGGATCGCGGCTCTTCTTGCTCAGGCAGAGCAGAATGACCGCCTTGCTAATGAAGATGCGGCCCTTGGCCTGCTTGGGTAGGATGCCGTCATTGATGACGAGGTAGCTGTCATGCAGCGCCTTCACCTCCTGCGTGAGGATGCCCCAGCAGTCTTCCGCGCTGATTGTGAGCAGACGCTTCCACACATACTTGCCGAAGCCGCTCTGCCACAGTTCCAATGCCCAGTAACCCGCCAGTGCAGCATCTCCCCGGCGGATGGCCTTCTGCATGGCGGAGGACACCTCGCTGAAGTTGTAATGACGAATCGTGCGCAGTTGCATGGGATTGGCGGGAAAGAGATCTGGGAGGTCCATGAATGGAGGCCTCGTCACCGTGACTTCGGGATTCCATCCGTTTGCATCACCAAATGATGCCGTGGGGTTTGAG
>JAGKWZ010000144.1 GCA_021151605.1 Verrucomicrobiaceae bacterium | reverse complement strand
TTCACCACAGGCGGCGAGCAGGACGAGGAGCGGGAGAGACGAGAGGAAAGACTTCATGCGGGCGAGCATCAACGCGGAGGCGGTGAGCTGTCCATCATCAAAGTGGCGGGATCACTCGCCCCAGATGAACACCGTGGCTCCTCGGGCTCCATGCGCGCCAATGACGAGACATTGCTCGATGTCGGCGGTCTTGGATGGCCCAGCCAGGAAGAGGCCGAAGCCGCTGCCGATCTTGCCGACTCGGGCATAGGCGGCGTGCATGTCAGAGACGATTTGATCCGCTTTCACGACGATGAAGAGATGCTCGGCGATCATCGGCAGCACGCGATGCCCAAGATCGGTTTCCTCCACCCAGACAGCTCCGTTTTCGCAGACACCGAATCGAGCCGGAAATATGGCCGTGTGGGTGCCTTCGAGGTCGTGTGGATCGGCGATGGTGCTGAGATCGACATTCCCCGGCAAGGCTGCAACGGTAGAGGCGATCTTCGCATCGGCGGGAATGTTTTCACGCAGCCAGGTGCCTGCATCTTCGACCTTCGCAGCTCGTACGACCCTCGCCCCGATGAAGTCGAGCATGGCGATGAAGTGCGTGAGCGTGCCTTCCATCTTCCCACCGACTCCCAGATGCATGGGCTCAGGCACAGGCAGCTCGAACGGTTGAGCTTTGCGGATAGCACTGAGGATGGTGTTTCGGCTGCTCATTGGGCGTTTTTTTGATGGGCCATCCACTCGCGGAAGGATTCCTTCGGCGGATCAGGTAGATCGCGGTTTTGGGTCCAGGGGTCCAGCTTTAGAAAGTTCGCCAGCGGAGTGAAGCGGCGGGCCAGACGACCTGCCAGGGCATACAGCGTGGGCCGTTTTAAAACAAAGCTCGTGCCATGCATGGCGAGCGTCTTCCACCACGGCGCATGACCTTCAGCAGTGATCTCCTGCCGCCATTTGAGGAGCTGTGCGTGGATGTCGATCTTCACGGGACACACAGCGCTGCATGATCCGCAGAGCGTGGAGGCAAAGGCCATGTCACCATGCGCGGCTTTATCCACGTTTGGCGCGAGGATGCTGCCGATTGGGCCCGCGATGAAGTAGCTGTAGCTGTAACCGCCGCTACGGCGATAAACCGGGCACGTGTTGAAGCAGGCGGCGCAGCGGATGCAGGCGAGGCTTTTGCGGTAATCGCTGCGGCCGAGCTGGCGGCTGCGGCCATTGTCCACGAGCACGATGTGCATCTCCTGGCCGGGCCGTGGTTTGAGAAAATGCGAGCTGAAGACCGTGCTCGGCTGACCCGTGGCGCTGCGTGCCAGCAGGCGGAGGAAGACGCCGAGGTGCTCCTGCTTTGGGATGATTTTCTCGATGCCCATGCAGGCAATGTGAACCGGTGCAAGATGCGCTCCCATGTCGGCATTGCCTTCATTCGTGCAGACGACAAAGCCGCCGGTCTCCGCGATGGCGAAGTTCACGCCGGTCAAAGCCGCATCGGACGTCAGGAAATGACCGCGCAAATGCTGACGTGCGGCTTCAGTCAGTTCCTGCGCATCATCGAGCCCCTTGGGTGTGCCGAGATGCTCATGGAAGACCTCACCTACTTCCGCTCGCTTCAAATGAATCGCCGGCATCACGATATGGCTCGGCGGCTTCTCCTGAAGCTGCACGATGCGCTCGCCGAGGTCCGTGTCGATGACTTCGATGCCGTGGGATTGCAGATGCTGATTGAGGTGACACTCCTCGGTGAGCATCGACTTGCTCTTCACCAGCTTCTTTGCGCCATGCTTGGCCAGGATGCCGTGGACGATGCGGTTGTGTTCGTCGCCATCACTGGCCCAATGAACCTGGATGCCGTTGGCCGTGGCCTTGGCTTCGAACTCTTCCAGATAAGCTGCCAAGCGGGAAAGCGTGTGCTCTTTGATTTGAGATCCCGCTTCCCGCAGTGGCTCCCAGTCCGGCACCTTGGCGGCTTGTCGGTCACGCTTCGTGCGCACCATCCAGAGCGTCTGATCATGCCAGGAAGCGCGCGCAGGATCGCGGAGGAATTCGTGGGCGTTGGCGGCGTGGGACATGGGTGGAAAATGGGCGATGGTTCGCTGTCGTTGGCGATGATTGGCAGTGGCTGGAGGAAACGAAAGTCAAAGGTGCCGTCAGAGGCTGTGAGCAGAAAAGCCTCATTTCGGCGGCTTCTTGCAAGCGCTCTACGCCAAGCTTGAACAAACGATAGCTGCCGGAGCTTGAGCAAGGAAATTGCTTCGATTTGTATGGATGCGAGGGACTGAACGAACACCCAAGCGGGCTGAATTTCAGGCAGATGCCCCATTTGGGCAGTGGCGGAAGGGGAGGGATTCGAACCCTCGGTGAGTTGCCCCACGCCTGATTTCGAATCAGGTACAATCGACCACTCTGCCACCCTTCCAGTTACTGAGATCAGTGGCGCGGAGACTAGCGGGACATCGGTCCTTGGCAAGATCCGTGTGGGATGTTTTTTGCACCCGCGCCTTTCACCGCACGATGACCCGTGACCCTGGCCTCACGAGCGAGGGTAGGCGGATGGCGTCCCAGTTGGCGAAGCGCACACAGCCAGCGCTTTGAGCGCGACCGATCGTTCTCGGCACAGCGGTGCCGTGCAGGCCGATGCCGCTTTTGCTGATGCCGCACCAGAAGATGCCCACGGGGCTGTTCGGGCCGGGCGGGAGCTGGTAGGCCTCTCCCCCGCGCACGCCTTCCTCCAGGAACTGCTTGTCATAGCGGAAGCTCGGCGTGTTCATCATGGTCTTCACCTCCCAGGTGCCCACGGGGATGAACTCCGGCTTTCCCGGCGTGATGGGAAAGGCAGCCAGCAGCTTGTCTCCAGGCGCATAGACCACGGCGATGCGGTCGGTCGTGTCCACGACGATGGTGTTTTTGCTCAGTGCGGGGTCGGCCTTATAGCTGGCCATGGGTTTGACTTCCTCGATGCGGAAGGAACGGATGTTCGGCACTACCACCATGTCGCCGACCTTCAGGCGGTCGATCTTTTTGTCGGGGTTCAGTTTCGCGAGGAAGCTTTCGTCCGTGTGGAAACGCTCAGCGACCAGTTCCGCCAGGCTGCGATAGGCCATGTAGGGATAAGCGGCCTGTTCCTCGGGCTCCTCAGGGAGGTCAGGGATCACATGGTCTGCCAGCTCCGGTTTGATCTTGTAGGCGGCAAACATGACCGGCACCTCCTTCGCGGCGGCGGCGAGTACATGCTGCCAGTTGTAAATTTCACGATGCCCGTTGGCGAAGTTGTAATTCACCACGGCTTTAAAGGTGAATTCACCCAGGGCTCCATCCAGCTTGCCAGGTCCGAAGAGGTGTTTATCCAGGAAGATCTGCACCTGAAGGATCGTGTTGCGATCTGAAGGCGTGCCGCCCCTGACGACTCCCCCTGCCGCCCCTGAATTGCTGCCGGGCGCGCTGGCGCGCATCTTTAAGTTTGTGAAGATGATCAAAGGTGCACCGGGCTACACGGAGGGCATCAGCCTGCTGATGGATGTGGTGGGCGAGCAGATACCCCCTGCTGTCGCGCATCACCCAAAGTCTAAACCAGACGCCCACTGTGCAGCAGGTGCTGGTGACATTTATCTAGGACAAACACGCTGGTGTCTGTCTGGAGAGCCGCCGAGGCAAGGGTGACTGGCAATTCCTCAACATCGTCACCACCAGCCCCTACACGGACACACGAGAGCTGCTGGTGCCTAGCCAGGCGAAAGTGCGGGATTACCGCGCCACGTGCTGGGTGCGAAGTGGCGAAGATCACGGTGTCGCCGTAGGCGAGCTCTACGCGCAGATTGGGAGACGGCTGTGCCTGAGACTAGGAGACGCGCTGCGTGCGCATAGTGGCTACGCCGCGAGACTCGGAGTTCCAAGCCTCAAAGTCTCCGCTCAAAGTTGCGAAGCGCGACTACTCCTCCTCTTTGCTACCCTCAATGAAGCGCACGGGCTTTTCATAGATGGCGAGGACGATGCAGCCGGCCTCACTGATGACGCTGTGGTAGGTGCCCGGGGGATGGATGCGCAGGGTGCCAGCGGGGATGACACCGTTTTGATCACGCTGACTGCCGGCGAGGACGATGATGTGCTCCCAGCCATCATGCAGATGCATGGGGACACGGGCTTCTTTGCGGAAGCGGATCAGGGCGGCGGTGGGGCCGGTGATGCCGTCACCATAGAAGCGGTAGATGTCCACCCCGGTGCGGAAGAAGGTCCAGGGGATGTCGTCCTCACGCTCAAGGATGCTGAAGATGTCCTTCAGCTCGAAGTGAGGAAAACTGTAGCTCGGCGTGGAGGAGGTGTCGGCTGGATTCACAATGATGAGGCATCATAGGAATGCCAGATGGAATGGCGAGTGGAAATTGGCGGCGTGAGTTGAGATGACCTAAGCAGATATTGCCTTGATGAAGGCGGCGGAGTCACTGACGGCACCAAAGACACCGCCCTGCATTTTGATCATCTTCAGCGCGGCGAGGTAGTTTCCGTAATCTGTGGCGCCGGTGCAGTCGGAGAGCATGAGGCACTCGAAGCCACGGTCATTGGCCTCGCGCATGGTGGTGTGGACGCAGACATCGGTGGTGATGCCGGCGAGGACGATGTTTTGGATGCCTTTTTGGCGCAGCAGCATGTCGAGATCTGTGCCGTAAAAGGAGCCTTTGCCGGGCTTGTCGATGATGGCCTCGCCTGGGAGGGGATACAGCTCGGGGATGATGTCCCAGCCGGGCTCTCCGCGAGTAAGGATGCGTCCACAGGGGCCGCTGTCTCCAATGCCTGCGCCGATGCGCTTGCTGCGCCAAAGTTTGTTTGCTGGGAGATCGGAGAGATCCGGGCGGTGGCCCTCACGCGTGTGCATGATGTGGTAGCCTTTGGCACGGGCGGCCTCAAAGACGAGCTTGATGGGCTCGATAGGCGCGCGGGTGAGACTGAGGTCGTAGCCCATCTTATCCACATAACCGCCCGGGCCGCAGAAGTCGGTCTGCATATCAATGACCAGGAAGGTGGTGTTTTCTGGGCGGAGGTCGCCATTGTAGGGCCAGGGGTAGGGATCAGCTTCGACGTAGGGCATGGGTAGAAGAGAGAGAAAATTCAGTGCCAGAATGAGTGTGAAAAACCGGGTGATCATGCGGCAAACCGGACCGCACAACCACCCGGATGGAGTTCCACATCAACTGCTAACCTAACAAATCTGTTCGAACGGAAGAAGGATCAGGCGGGTTCGCCATGAACATCTTCGTCTTCCTCGGCGGCCTTGGGGGTGAAGGTGGCAAACTTGGCGCAGCCTGCGAGAACCAGCGCCACAAGGACATAACTGGCGGCCACGACAGGTGATTCACCGAAGCCGATCTTTTCCCCATGCATGAGTCCGAAGAAGGTAAGGAGAGCCCCGGCGAAGGCGAAGGCGGAGGCTGTGGAGAACTTCCGGTCGATGACGAAGACGGCGATGGCAGGAAGGATGACGCCACTGAGGATGGAACCTCCGCCCATGACCTCAAGCCCATGATAGAGGACGCCGACTTGGCCGAGTTTATCCAGCCCCACAGCGGCGGCATTGGTGCCAGCAGCTCCGAGGGAGTTATCGATGAGCAGTTTGCCCCAGGCGGCGAGATGCGGTGTCAAAGCAAGCACCACGGCTGGCGCATGGCTCTTTGGCGTTTCCTGGAAGGCCTGTGCACCGATGAGCATGCCGATGTAAAGAAGGATCGGCGAGATGGCGACGATGGGGATGATGGAGGACATCAGGGAGATGATGCCGAAGGTGCAGAAGAGGATGACTACGACACCTGTGGCGGCGGAGTAACCAATGCGCCCGCCCATGGACTTCCAACCTGGGTGGCCGATATAGACGGCATTGATGAAGGGATTTCCCAGGCAGCAGCCGATGAGGCTGACGACGCCGTCTGCCGTGAGGACGCGCGTGGTGGGGAAGTCATCACCGGCGACCGAGGCGCTCTCGACATTGTCCAGCGCTTCAACGAGGTCATAGATGCCAAAGGGGATGGCGGTGACGAGGATGACGCCGAGGAACTCGAAGCCTGAGAAGATGTGATCAAAGGCTGGCAGAGGGATGGAGAAGCCGAAGTTCGCGAAGGAGCCTGTGAGATTGGCCAGGGTCATGCCACCATAATTCAGACCGAAGAGATTGGAGCCCCAGGCGATGATCGTGCCAACAGCGATGGCCACCAGGCCAGCGGGGATGCCTTTGTAATACTTTACACCGCCAAACCAGCTCAGCAGAATGATGGCGAAGCAGACCACGCCGATGACGGGAGTGGAAAACATCTCAAGCGCCGGGCGCATGGAGATGAAACTGATGGAGACACCCGCGAGTGTGCCAAGCAAGGCGGCACGAGGTGTGATCTTGCGAATGATGGGTGCGACGAAGCCGCCGATCATGAGCACGAAGCTCTGGATGAAAACCCAGGTGAGACCTGCCTCCCAACCTTTGATGGGATCTCCCGTCTTCAGCGAGATGGGCAGCATGATGACAAAAACGACCACAAACATGTGCGGCACGCTGATGCCGGAAGGGAGGGCACAGACATCACTTCTGCCCGTTTTCTTTGCCAACTGATAGGCGAGCCAGGCATAATAAAGGGTGCTCATGCACAACATGAGTCCGGTGGCTGGCAAGATGCGCCCGAAGACGATGTCATCTGGCATCTTCAGCACGAAGCGCAGCAGGGCGGTGAGCGTGAGCAGATTGACGAGAATATTGGTGCCGAATCCGAAGAAGGCATTCCAGTCTCCTGGAGTCCAGATTTTTGGTTTGGTGTCAGTGGTGGCAGTCATGGGAGTCTTTGTGTGTTTTTATCTTGAGACATTGACGGTGGTCGAGTCAGGCCAGGGCGGAGATGATCTTCGCGGAGTCCGAGACCCAGCCGAAGATGCCACCCTGGGCTTTGATCATGTTGAGCCCCATCTCCTGGAAGATGGGGAAGTAGGAGGCCACGCAATCCTCGGGCACGAGGCATTCGTAGCCGCGGTCGTTGGCCTCGCGGACAGTGGTATTGACACAGACTTCCGTGGTAACACCTGTGACGATGAGCTGAGTGATGCCCAGATTTTGCAGGATGGCTTGGAGGTCGGTGGCGAAGAAGGCGCCCTTGCCTGGCTTGTCGATGACCGGCTCACCAGGCAGGGGGTAGAGTTCAGGGATGATGTCGTGGCCAGCCTCGCCGCGAATGAGGATGCGGCCCATCGGGCCGGTATCACCAATCGTTTTGGCCCCATGACCGCGCACCTTTTTCGCCGGTGGCAGGTCCGCCAGGTCCGGGCGATGACCCTCGCGGGTATGCAGCACCTGAAGACCGGCGGCCCGCCATGCGGCGAGAAGAGTCTTATTGGGTTCAATGGCACGTCGGAGCTGGCTGACATCGTTGCCAAGCATTTCACCAAAACCTCCGGGCTCCAAAAAATCACGCTGCATGTCGATGATGAGCAGCGCTGTTTTTGCTGGGACAAGTTCAAAGGCATAAGGCTCTGCCTGAATTCTTAAAAGTTTGTTTTTGTCCATGACAGGAGGTGAGTTGGGGATCGTGCCTTCGGCAATGTTTATGCCATGTTCAGAAGAAGATGGAGACGCCGCCGTGGAACTGGAAGAGATCACGCTTGCGGCTGCCATCAGCACCGAGTGCCACGTTCCCATCGAGAAGGCCTGGATTGTTCAGGTGGTAGTATTTCACACCTGCATACAATGACCATGAGCCGTAGGCCTTGGAGACGAAATTCAGCGGCACCGTAGCGAGCACGCCTGTTCTGAACACAGCAAGACCGGAACCACCAGGGGCACCGCTGGCTTGCTGGTAGAACTCTTCACCGACGATGTTGATGAAGGTCGGGAACTCAAACTTGACCTTCGACAGGGCGACGGTGGGGGTCATGCCGAGGGTAAAGTAGTAACTCTCAGAGGCAGTGTTTACATTGAAGGCAACTGTGGCTTTGTGGTTCAATTCCTTCCAATAGGCGATGTAAGGATTGATGGAGAAAACCTTGCTACCGGTGAAGGCGGCGTCATCAAAGGAGAGCTTCAACTCCAGATGCTGGGAGGTCTTGAAAGAGCCAGTCATGCTCTCAAAGGCCGTCCAGTTGATATCCAACTTCCAGTAGTCGGCAAACTTGATTGCTAAGCCACCGATGGGGTCAAATTCATTCCAGTTACCAGGTTCGCGCCCGGACTCACGGGTATGAAATGAACTCCACATCCCGAGAGTCAATGTCACATCATTGATCAATGAATCCGGGTCGGAATAGAGCGTGGTAAAGAGAAGGAATAATGGCTGTACCACGAGTCCTTGGTTTTCGACGTTCAGACCACGAGGAGTGATGTAGTTCGTGGAGAAATCAACCTTCAACAGAGCATGCAACGGGGATGGTGCCGGGCTCTCGACGGTGGGTGAGATGGTGGCAGTGCCAGCTTGAACGGTGGCCGGAGCGGCAACCAAGACGAGCGAGAGAGCAGCCATCGCGAGATTGGCTGAGAGGCAAGAACGAGTGGGTTTTTTCATGTGTGGGAGTGGGTTGCTGGGAAGCGAAACCCCACTTTGCATGGCTGATGCCAAGCAATGCCCAAACTCCTAAAAGGCTGAACAACAGCACTTTAAGTTTGCTTCAGACGTTTACAGCCGCGCAGCAGTCCGTGTGAAATGTTTCAGTGTGCGACACGCGCAACAGAGTCGTGCTGTTCGCGTGGCACTGATCCGCTATTTCTTGCCCTTCTTTGCAGCTTTCCACTGCGGCTCCCACTCGGCGAGTGGCGTGCGAGCCGTCTTGAGATAGCTGCTGATCTTCTCAGCGATGTCTGGATGCTGAGCTGCGACGTTGGTTAGCTCTGCCACGTCGTTCTGCTGATCAAAGAGCTGCACAGGAGCATCGGGGCCACCGCTGCGGATGCCTTTCCAGCGCTCCTGATAAAGAGCGGCCTGCTTGAAGCCGCCTTCATGAAACTCCCAGTACAAGAACTCGTGCTTCGGCTGCTCTTTGCCCGTGAGCGCGGGCACGAGGCTAATGCCATCTGTCTTCTCAGGTGCGGGTGCTCCGGCGAGTTCGGCGGCAGTGGGCATGAAATCAGGAAAGTAGCCGACGTGGGCGGACTCGCCGGGCTTTACCTTGCCAGGCCACCAGGCGATGAAGGGCACACGGATGCCGCCATCCGTGAGGCTGCGCTTGATGCCTGTGTAAGGTCCGTTGGGATCGAAGCGCTCCAGGTCGTGCTTGCTCTCGTTGTGCGGGCCGTTGTCGCTGCTGAAGATGACTAGCGTGTTCTCCGCGAGGCCGAGGGCTTTGAGATGCTCCATCATGCGGCCCACGTAGCTGTCGAGCCGGGTGATCATGGCTGCCTGACCTTTGTCCTGCTTTGGCCAGTCCTTGTCAGCATAGGGGCCGTAGTCGGGCACATGGGCACCATCGCCGAGGATCTTGCCGCGCTCGTTGTTTGCGTGCGGGATGACCATGGCCCAGTAGAGGAAGAAGGGGGCGGCTTTGTTTTCGCTGACAAACTTCAGCGCATCGTCGGTGAAGAGATCGTCGGCATAGTGAATCGCCTCTGTGGCATAACCTGCGCCGTCTTCACCGACGGGAACGATGACGTTGGAGAGAGCCTCTTTGCTCTCATTGCGCCAGAGGTAGTCGGGGAAATGATTGTGCGCGTGGTGCTGGCTCAGGTAGCCGTAGAAGTAGTCGAAGCCATGTTTCCGAGGCAGGCCAGACTCTGATTCACCCACGTTCCCGAGGCCCCATTTGCCGATGAGCGCGGTTTTGTAGCCTGCCTTTTTCAAGACACCGGCCACCGTGACATCGCCCTCTTTCAGGCACTGGGCTGATGGCTTGCCATTGCCACGAATGCGGGTGTGGCCGTGATGCAAACCGGTCATGAGCACGCTGCGTGATGGGGCACAGACGGTGGCACCAGCGTAGAAGTGCGTGAAGCGCATGCCCTCCTTCGCTATGCGGTCGAGGTGGGGTGTGGTGATGACCTTTTGCCCATAGCAGCCGAGATCGCCCCAGCCGAGATCATCCGCCATGATCCAGATGATGTTTGGCCTGCTCTTCGGAGCCTGGACGGAATCTGGCTCTGCCGAGAATGCGCAGTGAACGGTAGATACAAAGAGGAGGGCAAAAAGCAGCTTCATGGAGTGGTAGCGAACGAGCGCCAGAGCCTGCATCTTCCAACTCAATCCAGCCCGTAACTCTTCATCCACCAGGCAAGGCGCTCTGCGTCCGTGGGCTCGGCTTTTTTGAGCCGTGCCTTCCAGGTGCGCTGGTAGTCGAGGCGTTTGTCTTTGAGGATTTGCTCCATCGTGGGCTCGGTGGGCGGATCTCCGGCAGCACCACGATCACCGCTGGATGTGATCCACTCATCCAGCGCACTGCGCATCTTCGCGAGAGTGTTGGCTTGGTCAGGATGTTGTGAAACGTCATGCAGGCCGAGAGTGTCGCTCTTGAGATCATACAGCTCGATTTCAGGGCGTGTCGGTTTCAACCACTGCGCCTGGAAGGTGTCGAGGCCGCCGGTTTCATTCAGCACACGCAGCAGGGCCATGCCGGGATAGCTGGCCTCCTTGTAGCCAGACCAGTTCAGGCGTGAGAGGTCGGTCCTGAAGTTCCGCACGAGCCATGAGTCGCGGCTGATGACGGCACGTATACGATCCATCGCATCACCACAGCGATCACGCGCAGCGAAGACCGTGTCACGCTCCGGGAATTCGCCGCTGAGGATGGTTTTGCCCTCCATCCATGATGGAACAGGCTGCCCTGCGAGCTTCAGCATGGACGGTGCGAGGTCGATAAGGCTCACGAGAACGTGCTCGACACCTTTTGCTTCGATATTGGGGCCGCGAATGAGCAGCGGCACCTGAAGCCCTTCGACACTGAGCCATTGTTTTCCCCATGGCATTGGGCGGCCATGATCGGCGAAAAACATGACGATGGTGTCATCGAGCACGCCTTCGGCCCTTAATTGATCCAGAATCACGCCGACACGCTGATCCACGACCTCGACACTGCGCTGGTAGGCATACCAATCCCGCCGCATGAGCAGATGATCGGGATAGTTTGGAGGCAGCTCGATGGCGCGGAGCTTGGCCTCATCATAGCTCTCAGGAATCGGAAACGGACGATGCGGCTCGGTGATCTGAAATTGCGCGAAGAATGGCTGGCCAGGCTTCCGCTTTCGCCACTCGTCGCCATCAAACATCTCCGCCGGATCGTGGGCGAAGTTGTAGTGCGTCTTGCCCTTCTTGATCGCTTTGCCGCTGCGCATGGCTCCTGGTGCCGCCGCATTCGTGACAAACCAGCCGGCCTCGCGAAGTAGACCCGGCAGATGCCTGTAAGGCGCGGGCAGTGGCTGCGGATTTTCCACATCATGTGGATGCAAGCCGGTCGTCGTTTGATAGCAGCCAAGGATGAAGGCCGAACGCGAGGAACTGCACACGGGCGCGGTGGCATAGGCTCGCGTGTAGCGCCGACCTTCCGCAGCGAGACGATCCAGATTTGGTGTGCTGACCTGCTTCAAGCCATAAGCACCGATGTCCGGTGACATGTCATCGGCGATGATCCAGACGAAGTTCGGTTTGGTCGCGGCCTGCAAAGGCAACGCGATCATGACAGTGAGCAGTAGTCTCAGGATCATCGGGATTGTTTCGGTGCCTTTTTCCCTTTTCCTTTTCTCGCAGGAGTCGGCGGCGTGGGTAGATCATCGCTGGGTTGATTCGAGAAGCGGTAGGGATCATCCAGGCGGCGCATTTCAGCGAGGAGCAGGGCTTCCATCTCTTTGAGTTTGTCGGCGTGTTTGGGATCAGCGGCGAGGTTGGGCTTGCCGTGCTCGGGGAGCAGTTCGTCGGGGTTTTCGGCAAGGTTGAAGAGCTGGGTCTGATTCACGCTGCGGTCAGGCGACTCGTAGCGGATGAGTTTCCAGTCGCCCTGCTTCACGGCTCTCATGCCGGGCTTCCCACCGCCGCTGTAGGCTCCGTAGAGCACGTCGCGGATGGCTTTGGTTTTGCCTTCGAGCACTGGTTTGAAGCTTTGGCCTTCATTCGTCTGCGGCGGCTGGACTCCGGCGAGATCACAGAGCGTGGCGAGCACGTCGAGCAGGTAGATGTTGCCCTCCACGCGTGATCCAGCGGCGATGCCGGGGCCTTTGACGATGAAAGGCACGCGCCAGGTGTGCTGGTAGAGGTTTTGTTTTCCCATGAGGCCGTGGCGACCGATGGCGATGCCGTGGTCGGCGGTGTAGATGATGTAGGTGTTGTCGAGTTCGCCCATGTCTTCGAGCTTCTTTAAGACGCGACCGATCTGGATGTCGATGTTCTCGCTGCATGCATACTGACGGCCGATTTCATTGCGGATGCTGGCTTCATCACGGCGCTTCCACACACCGCTGACGGAGACTTCATCGCGCACACCGGAGTCGGTGGTATCAAACGGATGCTTGGTGAGGTGGTTCGCAGGCAAAGGTGGCTGCAAAGAATGCAGCGAAGGCGGATTCGCCTCATCGGTGTGGTTCGTGGCGCCGTACTTCGCCAGCAGCTCTGGTTTGCCATCGCGGGTGTCGTGCGGGTGCGAGAAGCCGTAGTAGATGAGGAAAGGTTTTGCGTCCTTCGTGGTCTCGCGTTCGCCGAGGTAGTTCATCACTTGATCGCCATGCCAGGTGCTGCCGCTTTCGTCATCGCCACCACGTTTCGAGGCATCTTTGCGCACGGTGAAGAGCTTGTTTGCCGCCTCGTAACTGTTCCCCATCTTGCAGGTGCGCATTGTGGCATAACCTGCACGATTAAAGACCGCCGGGATCGTCTGCTGCTCCAGCACTGGCGGGCTCGTCTTGGCTCCCCAAGGTGCCGGCGGCAGATGCCACACCGTGCGTCCGCTCATGATCATGTGCCGTGAAGGCATGCACACCGCGCCGCTGAAGGAACCCATGTGATACGCCCCATCAAAAACCATCCCCTGCGCCGCCAGCTTGTCCAAGTTCGGCGTTTGGAGCGTGGACTGCGGGTTGTACATCTTCAAATCAAACGGCGATTGGTCATCGACGAGGATGAAGAGAAGATTGGGTCGCTTTTCGGCGGCGAAGGAGGAAGTTAGAAGGACAAATGTCGAAAAGAAGAAGCTGAGCAGGCGCATGGAGCGCAGTGAACGGGTCTACCTCGGATACATTTCACCAACTGGTCATTCCAAATTCCTAGAGGCTCCGCCATCGCGAGCCCCGGTATGGGGGCAGTTTTGTAGCTCGGTATTCCGATACCGAGTCCTGCCGTCGCGGAATCGGAATTCCGCGCTACAGCGCCGCCACCCATCCACTGATCCATAAAACGGCCTTGTAGCGAGGCCAGTAGATGAAGATAAACTAGAAATCTGCCGGCCTCCTTGAATCCACTGGGAGTCACCCATCAAGGCTGTTTGAAGCCGGGCGGGAATGCTTGTGACTGGCTAGTGGCTTGTTTCATCAGAGGTCGCTGTTTACATCTCCACGCCGGAGGCAGGATGGCTGGCAGCCGGTGTCGGAACCACCAGACCTCTATTTCCCAGCCTCTCCCGCCTTCTTGGCCGCAGCGCTTTTCTTGCGCGTCAGACCACTTTGGCGCTCGCTGGACCGCACATAACCCATGGCCTCATAAAGAATACTGTCATCGCCGAAGTCCACATCTCCCACCACGGCTTTGACCACCTTTTCCGCCGTAGCCAGACTTTTTACATCGAAGGTGTCTCGATCATTGATGGCAGCGGCGATTTCCTCATCCAGATCTTTGATCTGCTTCCGTTTGTCGAGCGATGGCTTCACGGCCTCAATGAACTTTTCCAGGGTCATTTTCGCAAAAGTCGCGTTCGGGGCGTGGGCTGTCCAGGCGTCGATGATGTGCGTGAGTTTCTCTTCAATGGATTTAGGGGATTCAGACATAGGTTGAGTAGGTTAGACCTCTTTGGATAAATCTCTTTTTCCAAAGGTTCAAAAAAGTTTTTCTCGGCTCCTTGTCCCACCTCGCAGGTCATTGATACCATGCGTCATCATGATTTGTGTTTACCCACAGATTCAAGGAGACCCGCAGATTTCTTTCTTCTGACTTCTAAAACATCTGTGGGCCTCCCCGAATCTGTGGGAAGTCATCCGTGTTTCACAAAACATAATAACGTGAGCTATTCTGAGTACTGCGAACTGAGAACTCGTTCTCCGTATGAGTTGGAAAATGCAGGCTAGCCCCTGATCCC
Organism: Verrucomicrobiaceae bacterium; assembly: GCA_021151605.1. Classification (GTDB taxonomy): domain Bacteria; phylum Verrucomicrobiota; class Verrucomicrobiia; order Verrucomicrobiales; family Verrucomicrobiaceae; genus Prosthecobacter. Next base: position 2,672 of record JAGKWZ010000144.1, on the reverse strand, counting down.
TGGCCTCACGATCTCCTTATTAAGACTATGTCGCGCCATTCTCAAGCCCGCAATCGCGATCCCGGCGCTCGGTACCACGACCCCGAGGCCCGCAATCGCGATCCCGGCGCTCGGTACCACGATCCCGAGGCCCGCAATCGCGATCCCGACGCTTGCAACCGCGATTCCGGCGCTCGCAATCGCGATTCCGGCGCCAGGTGCCGCGATCCCGGAGACCGCAATCGCGTTCCTGAAGCTCCAGTCCTAGGTTGAGAAAAGAGGAGCTGGGGGTTACCCCCCCACAAGGCTCTCCTTTGGATTAGGTCAGACGTTTCGGATTGGTAAATGAACTGCTCATGGAGCGGGATTGTTGTTTGCAAGACGGGTAAATCTTGTCCAACTGCCGCGTGATGATTTAGGTGCACTTCATCCTTTCAGACTGCTCGTCCGCGTGAAAGACATCTCTCCCAAAGCCAAACCCGCGTCATCTTCGATGAACTCATCCATTCACCCCACAGCCTATGAGTCCTGCGCCAGAGCCCCCCACGATGGGGTCGTGAACCCGACTAGGCGAACTAGCGAGTACAAATTGCGTGTGGTGGACTGATCACGTTTTCCCACCCACCGCCTCCAGCTTCGACCTCCTTCATTTGCCAGTCTCCTCCTCCCGTAATCCAGACCATGAAAACGAACTCCCCGCTGAATTCCTCGCTCACTGTCTGCCCGCCTGTCTCTTGTTGTCGCGCCAGAGGGGTGCGTTTCCTGTCATGGATCCTGGTGTCGGCCATGATCCTGCTGGTAGTCCCCGCCGCAACGGCCATTACGGTTCTGAGCAACATCAGCAATACCGCCAACCCGTCCAATCTGTCTGTAGGTGCCGATAGCCCAACAGACCGTTTCGAGAGATCCGCGCAATCGTTTAGAACCGGCACATCCAATTTGACGCTCAACAGTGTCACCCTGAGGCTGGCTGCATCGTCTGGTATCACCGGGAGCAGCCAACCCTTGGTTGTCTACATCTATTCCAGCGCGGTTGGATCATATTTCCTGAACTACAATTCTGGTTCCCCCCAAATCACGACTGCAGGTGTGAGCGCTCCGAATGCGCAAGTAGGCAACGCGCTGGTTGCCGCCAACGACCGTCCAACCGCCGCAGGAACCTACACTTACACCTACCCAGGCGGGCTTCCTCTGAGCGCCAACACGACCTACTGGATTGTGGCCAGGACCGCTGAAACCATAGGTGTTTACAATTGGGTGTGGGACAATGACAGCACGGCTCCTACCTCGACGGGCGGATGGTCCATAGACCTCACGAACTACACCGCTGCTATTTACGAAACCGTTTCTACTAATTATCCAATCAACGCGTGGCAGGTGTATTCGGGCGGCCCGACTTTGTTCCAGATTGATGCCACCGCCGCTGCTGCACCCACCGTCACCGTCCCCGGCGGCACGACGACGCTGACAGCGACGACTTCAGGCACGGCGGGAGCGTCAGTGAACTTCAATATCACGGGGGCAAACCTGACCGGTTTCCCAGGCAACCTGACAGTCACGGCCCCGACCAATGTGCAGGTCTCGGCGGACAACTCCACCTGGGGCGGCACGGCCAGCATCCCCTACAGCACGGCCACGCTGGCCTCCACGCCGGTGTATGTGCGCCTCGCGGGCTCCGGCTCTGTGGGCACCATCTCTGGGAATGTGTCCATTACAGGCGGTGGCTTGAGCGCGGCGGTGACGAAGGCAGTTTCGGGCACGCTGAATCCAGCCCCTGTGGCAGTCACCTCGCTGAATACGGCGAACGCCACGCCGACGAAGGCGGCGACGGTGAACTGGACGCTCACCTTCGCCAGCGCAGTCACCGGCCTCACCGCCAGCAATTTCACACTCACCGGTCCCGCTGCCGCAGGACTGACCGTTGGCACGCCGTCCATCGCCAGTGGCGGCGGCCTCACCTGGAACATCCCGGTGAACACCGGAGCCACCGACGGGCTTCTCACGTTGAACCTCGCCAACGCCACCGGCCTCTCTGCTGCCATCAGCACCTCGCTGCCCTTTACGGGCCAGAGCTACACCATCGACAAGACACCGCCGAACGTGCTTAGCGTCACTCGCCTCACGCCTTCAGGCCAGAATACAAATGCCACCACCGTGACCTTCCGCGTCACTTACTCCGAGACTGTGGCGCTCAACACCCCGGAAGCCAGCCACTTCCAGGTCATACCGGTCAATGGCAGCAACATCGTCGGCACCGTGACCGGCGTGACCGGCACCACGAATACTCGCGATGTGACCGTAAACCTCACCAGCGGCACGGGCGAGTTCCGCCTGCGCGTGCTCGACTGATTCTTTCATCCCTCCTACCACTTAGACTGAACCACATCTTCCTATGAAAGGACTTCTTTCACTCTTCTGTCTCGCGTTGGTTACCTTTCAACCAGGCACTCTCGCGGCTGCGCCGACTCTCCTGGGCACGGCGGCGCAGCAATTCATTACAAGCAGTACGCTGACCAGCTATACCGTCGCCGCAGGCACCGACCGGCTGCTCGTGGTCACGGCGGGTGATCCAGGCACGCCGACGAATCCTTCCTCGGTCACCTTCAACGGCACATCCATGAGCCTTGGCAACTCCACCTCGGACGGCCAGTATTCATGCGACTCCATCTGGTATCTGAAGCTTGGAACAGGGG
>JAGKWZ010000003.1 GCA_021151605.1 Verrucomicrobiaceae bacterium | reverse complement strand
CCGCCGCCCGTGAGGGCGGCGCGGATTGAAACCCTGCGAGCGCCTGCTCTAAGCCTGTGATCGCGCGCCGCCGCCCGTGAGGGCGGCGCGGATTGAAACCCCGGGAGGGCCGAGTTCGCCAGGCTCTCCGGGGGCCGCCGCCCGTGAGGGCGGCGCGGATTGAAACCAATCATCTCCCCCCTTCTACCATCTTTATCTAGCCGCCGCCCGTGAGGGCGGCGCGGATTGAAACTTCGTCATCACCTCGCTCAGGCTGGCGATCTCGGGCCGCCGCCCGTGAGGGCGGCGCGGATTGAAACATGGTGCGTGTGGCGAGGCCTGCACTGAGGCCCAGCCGCCGCCCGTGAGGGCGGCGCGGATTGAAACATCGAGCCGCTGATTGGCAGCCGTGGCACTGCCTGCCGCCGCCCGTGAGGGCGGCGCGGATTGAAACACGCTGCACGTCTTCATCTTCGATCATCAGACCGGCCGCCGCCCGTGAGGGCGGCGCGGATTGAAACAGCGGAGAGATGGGACTCGGCCAGATTAACAAGGGCCGCCGCCCGTGAGGGCGGCGCGGATTGAAACCTGGCACCCGCGCCGTGGACTTGCTGGACGCCCTGCCGCCGCCCGTGAGGGCGGCGCGGATTGAAACCTCGCCTCCAAACGTCAGCTTGGGAGCCTCCCCCGCCGCCGCCCGTGAGGGCGGCGCGGATTGAAACAGGGCTCATTACTCCAAGGATTGAGTTTGTCTCAGCCGCCGCCCGTGAGGGCGGCGCGGATTGAAACAGATCCTCACTGAAAAGCACCTGATTGACCCGTGGCCGCCGCCCGTGAGGGCGGCGCGGATTGAAACTGTTTGAGCTGTCAGCGTTTGCCAGATCTGCGGCGCCGCCGCCCGTGAGGGCGGCGCGGATTGAAACATCCACGAGGCGGATGATGCCCGCCTTTTCCCAGCCGCCGCCCGTGAGGGCGGCGCGGATTGAAACAGGTAACGGTAGAGATAGGTGCCAGAGCTGCCCAGCCGCCGCCCGTGAGGGCGGCGCGGATTGAAACATCCACCTCGTGAAACACTACCTCATGAATAAGTGCCGCCGCCCGTGAGGGCGGCGCGGATTGAAACGTGAAGGTCATGGGTGTCATTGAACGCTACAAGAGCCGCCGCCCGTGAGGGCGGCGCGGATTGAAACTACGCCTGCAGTATCTGCGGCAATGAGGTGGCAAGCCGCCGCCCGTGAGGGCGGCGCGGATTGAAACTTCCAAAGACGTTTTGCGGCCTCCATGTGGGCGGGCCGCCGCCCGTGAGGGCGGCGCGGATTGAAACATGGCCTCGTTGTACTCGCGGCCAAGGCGTGCCGGCCGCCGCCCGTGAGGGCGGCGCGGATTGAAACACGCAGCTCGTCTTGCCCATGCCGGAGTCTCCAGCCGCCGCCCGTGAGGGCGGCGCGGATTGAAACAGCGGAGTTCATGCTTCGATGACGTGCCAGTATTGCCGCCGCCCGTGAGGGCGGCGCGGATTGAAACGCCAAAAAGCGCACCGTGAAGGCCGTGCTGGCCGGCCGCCGCCCGTGAGGGCGGCGCGGATTGAAACATTCAATGGAACAGCCAACATCACCTTGCCAGCAGCCGCCGCCCGTGAGGGCGGCGCGGATTGAAACTGGCGCGGGAAGAGCTATATCCTGGCTGGAAGGGCCGCCGCCCGTGAGGGCGGCGCGGATTGAAACTTCCAAGATCCCAGGTCGGGCATTCCTTGAGCATGCCGCCGCCCGTGAGGGCGGCGCGGATTGAAACACCTTGTACTGATCATTCGCGAGAATGTAGGCTTGCCGCCGCCCGTGAGGGCGGCGCGGATTGAAACTCCGGGACATTGATAAAAGCCTGAACACCCGCTGCCGCCGCCCGTGAGGGCGGCGCGGATTGAAACTGGGGAGTCATCGTCTGCCGTCTTGGCATAGACGGCCGCCGCCCGTGAGGGCGGCGCGGATTGAAACTGCCCTCCGTCGTGCCAAGGTCAATGCCGAGGGGCCGCCGCCCGTGAGGGCGGCGCGGATTGAAACATGACAGGTCAAAGGTGGATTGTGGATCTTGCACGCCGCCGCCCGTGAGGGCGGCGCGGATTGAAACACGACCCCGCCCTGGCTCCATTTGCGCCCGCGCTGCCGCCGCCCGTGAGGGCGGCGCGGATTGAAACTCACCGTGACATTTTTTGGCACTGCGGACTCCGGCCGCCGCCCGTGAGGGCGGCGCGGATTGAAACTCCGTATAACCAGCCTGCCGCGCCATCATAGTAAGCCGCCGCCCGTGAGGGCGGCGCGGATTGAAACCGCATCTCGCGAGAGATGATGGAGGCGCTGCTGGCCGCCGCCCGTGAGGGCGGCGCGGATTGAAACTCGGCATCTTGTCCCGAAAAGGAATCTTTTTGGCGCCGCCGCCCGTGAGGGCGGCGCGGATTGAAACTGTCGGGATGTATTGACAGAATGGCATGAACAAAGCCGCCGCCCGTGAGGGCGGCGCGGATTGAAACTCTCCGCCATTACATCAATTTCGGTAATGCCAGAGCCGCCGCCCGTGAGGGCGGCGCGGATTGAAACGTGATGCGGTAGCCGGTGCGTGTGGTGCTGTCTTGCCGCCGCCCGTGAGGGCGGCGCGGATTGAAACAAGGCGCTGCCTTACGAGGTGCGTCTTGCAACCAGCCGCCGCCCGTGAGGGCGGCGCGGATTGAAACACGCGCTCGCCGATGGACTGGCCTAGCCCGAGCTGCCGCCGCCCGTGAGGGCGGCGCGGATTGAAACTGTGAGCGCCTGGATGCGTGATCCTGCCACCGTGGCCGCCGCCCGTGAGGGCGGCGCGGATTGAAACATGTGTGGCGACCATGACGGGCGCAAGCTGCACGCCGCCGCCCGTGAGGGCGGCGCGGATTGAAACCTCGATGAATGTTGGACGGCTCCGATTGAGGGGGCCGCCGCCCGTGAGGGCGGCGCGGATTGAAACGCGTGTTACGGCATGGCTGCACGATTCGCGAGGCGCCGCCGCCCGTGAGGGCGGCGCGGATTGAAACCCTCTCCGCTGCTAATTCTGCCAGCCTATCAGCCGCCGCCGCCCGTGAGGGCGGCGCGGATTGAAACTTCGTTTGCAGCCGATGAAACTCAGCGAGATCATGCCGCCGCCCGTGAGGGCGGCGCGGATTGAAACTTTTGGGCTTCATCCAGGAGCCCGGCATTCTCGGGCCGCCGCCCGTGAGGGCGGCGCGGATTGAAACACCCGCCGAGTTGATTTCAATAAATTCGCCCTCGCCGCCGCCCGTGAGGGCGGCGCGGATTGAAACTCTCTGCCATCTTCGCAAACCATCGTCCACGGCTGCCGCCGCCCGTGAGGGCGGCGCGGATTGAAACAATGACGCGAACAAAGCGCCCATGATGGACCCGAGCCGCCGCCCGTGAGGGCGGCGCGGATTGAAACTTTATAGACGGCACCGCAGGGGATTCGGTAGCGCGCCGCCGCCCGTGAGGGCGGCGCGGATTGAAACTTCGCCAGTGTCTCGGCGATTTGTTCGTGCATCGCCGCCGCCCGTGAGGGCGGCGCGGATTGAAACGTTTTCCACCTGCCACGCCGCAAAGTCGGCCATGGCCGCCGCCCGTGAGGGCGGCGCGGATTGAAACCTTGTTGTCGGCAACAGCCGGGTGCAACGCGGCAGCCGCCGCCCGTGAGGGCGGCGCGGATTGAAACTTCAGGAACTTGCCAGCCTGCACCGCAGTCTCGGGCCGCCGCCCGTGAGGGCGGCGCGGATTGAAACCTTGCGCAGCTCATCCACCTCTTCAGGCGTGGCAGCCGCCGCCCGTGAGGGCGGCGCGGATTGAAACGCCGCGCGGCTCCGAGATGTGATGGAGGAACGAGGCCGCCGCCCGTGAGGGCGGCGCGGATTGAAACACTTCACTATGAAACCTCCTCGCCTCCTATCCTTGCCGCCGCCCGTGAGGGCGGCGCGGATTGAAACTCGCCACGGAAAGCACCTTTGACAGACTCGGTCAGCCGCCGCCCGTGAGGGCGGCGCGGATTGAAACATCGTCACCTATTCAGGCGCTTCGTCCATTGACGGCCGCCGCCCGTGAGGGCGGCGCGGATTGAAACCTGCAATCCCTGCGCGCCGAGTGCGCCACGGATGGCCGCCGCCCGTGAGGGCGGCGCGGATTGAAACAACCAGGTCACGGCCCCAGGGCGTGGCGGTAGGAGCCGCCGCCCGTGAGGGCGGCGCGGATTGAAACCTCCGTCGCGGTGGCATCTTCCAGGGCCTGCACGCCGCCGCCCGTGAGGGCGGCGCGGATTGAAACTCACGGTCCCTGACGCCAGTGGCGTATTCGGTCAGGCCGCCGCCCGTGAGGGCGGCGCGGATTGAAACCCACGGCTCGGGTTGCTTGGCATCCCATTCGGCGGCCGCCGCCCGTGAGGGCGGCGCGGATTGAAACATAACCTCGACAAGCCGCTCGCCACTCTCAGCACGCCGCCGCCCGTGAGGGCGGCGCGGATTGAAACGGCGGCAAAATCGCCGCTCTTGCTGTCGGAGCTGGCCGCCGCCCGTGAGGGCGGCGCGGATTGAAACCAGGCGGGGCGGCTGTGACCGGCGAGACGATCCCGCCGCCGCCCGTGAGGGCGGCGCGGATTGAAACTGTTCGCTGTTCGCGGTTAGGAAGTGAGGCGCTGGCCGCCGCCCGTGAGGGCGGCGCGGATTGAAACAGCTCCTCATCTGCCAGACGCTCTGTCTCATCTCGCCGCCGCCCGTGAGGGCGGCGCGGATTGAAACTGCACAGCGCTGGTGCTTTTCATGCCAGCGCTTGGCCGCCGCCCGTGAGGGCGGCGCGGATTGAAACAGGCAGCACCACGACGAGCAGCATCACGACCACCGCCGCCGCCCGTGAGGGCGGCGCGGATTGAAACAGCTCGATCAAATCCGGCGTGGCCTGCAAGAGGGGCCGCCGCCCGTGAGGGCGGCGCGGATTGAAACAACCGCTTCAACGCGAACATTGAAGGGCAGGGCAGCCGCCGCCCGTGAGGGCGGCGCGGATTGAAACATCTGCGGAGGGTTAAGCCCTTCTAAAAAGACAAGCCGCCGCCCGTGAGGGCGGCGCGGATTGAAACAACAAGAGGGCACCCTTGCTGCAACCCCACCCCAGCCGCCGCCCGTGAGGGCGGCGCGGATTGAAACACCCAGAACTCAATCGTAAAATCACCCGTGCCGGCCGCCGCCCGTGAGGGCGGCGCGGATTGAAACACCCGGCTACGCATGAGCAACACGAAGGCGAAGCGCCGCCGCCCGTGAGGGCGGCGCGGATTGAAACCACCTCGGCGAGCGTCACCCAATCGTCCAAGCCCGCCGCCGCCCGTGAGGGCGGCGCGGATTGAAACGTCGTCCTCCGCTTTGGCACCGATGGCGGAGTAGGCCGCCGCCCGTGAGGGCGGCGCGGATTGAAACATCTTCCAGCCACTCGGCGGCCTCGTTGCGGATGGCCGCCGCCCGTGAGGGCGGCGCGGATTGAAACACGGCGATGGGCTCCTGTGAATAAATGTAAGTAGGCCGCCGCCCGTGAGGGCGGCGCGGATTGAAACAGCGTGCCAAAGCGAGATCCCGCTGCCGTGGGGAGCCGCCGCCCGTGAGGGCGGCGCGGATTGAAACACCTGGAGCCAGCAAGCCCCAGCCCGTCTAGCCGGCCGCCGCCCGTGAGGGCGGCGCGGATTGAAACCTCCCGACTGGCGGGCTTTTTGTTGCTAAGTGGGGCCGCCGCCCGTGAGGGCGGCGCGGATTGAAACTTGGCAGCCAGGACCAAGATGCCCTTAGCCACGGGCCGCCGCCCGTGAGGGCGGCGCGGATTGAAACATGTCCACCGTTCCCAGACCATCCACCACATCAGGCCGCCGCCCGTGAGGGCGGCGCGGATTGAAACCCTGTGGGATCAGTGAGGACAGCTCTTTTTGCTGGCCGCCGCCCGTGAGGGCGGCGCGGATTGAAACCAGCGCAGCGATGCCAAGTCATGCGGCCGCAGCCGCCGCCGCCCGTGAGGGCGGCGCGGATTGAAACCTCGGCATGGCTGAGCACATGCCCGACCGGCCTCGCCGCCGCCCGTGAGGGCGGCGCGGATTGAAACGAGTTGCGTCATTCCGAGGAGGAGATTGTCGATTGCCGCCGCCCGTGAGGGCGGCGCGGATTGAAACATGCGCGCCGTCATCGGCATCGTGGCGAATGAGAGCCGCCGCCCGTGAGGGCGGCGCGGATTGAAACTTCGTGAGCTTGCCTTTCCTCAGCTTGCCCAGAGGCCGCCGCCCGTGAGGGCGGCGCGGATTGAAACATCAGCGGCTCACAGCACCTCAAGTGCATCAGCAGCCGCCGCCCGTGAGGGCGGCGCGGATTGAAACAGTTTCACGGCCGCATGGTTTCCAGCGCTTGGCAGCCGCCGCCCGTGAGGGCGGCGCGGATTGAAACCCACTAGACATCTTGTGATCCTGCACGGGCTGCGGCCGCCGCCCGTGAGGGCGGCGCGGATTGAAACTCCTCCTGTTGGTATTGATGTTCTCGTATCCCAGCCGCCGCCCGTGAGGGCGGCGCGGATTGAAACACGCCACCCAGCGGCATGACAGAGCGGCTTGACGGCCGCCGCCCGTGAGGGCGGCGCGGATTGAAACCTGCCAGCGTTTGATCAGTGCTTTCAGGGCGATGGCCGCCGCCCGTGAGGGCGGCGCGGATTGAAACTCCAGCTTGGCACGCACCAAAAGGCGTGGATCTCGCCGCCGCCCGTGAGGGCGGCGCGGATTGAAACCTGCGGGTCAATGCTGGTGCCTCAGACTACGAACGCCGCCGCCCGTGAGGGCGGCGCGGATTGAAACTTTGTGAAGGCCATCGACCAAGTGCGCCCTGGCGGCCGCCGCCCGTGAGGGCGGCGCGGATTGAAACGCTGTATTATTCATCGTGGTGCAACCTATTCACGGGCCGCCGCCCGTGAGGGCGGCGCGGATTGAAACTGTGGCTCTTTCGAGCCCTTATCATGGGCAAGGGGCCGCCGCCCGTGAGGGCGGCGCGGATTGAAACGTTACCGGAGTGCCAGTGAACAGGAACACGCCCTTGCCGCCGCCCGTGAGGGCGGCGCGGATTGAAACCGTCACGCCTGCAGCTTCCGCCACATCGGCAAGCGCCGCCGCCCGTGAGGGCGGCGCGGATTGAAACTCCTGCGAGTGCGTAATCCCGCGCCCCTTGAGAAGCCGCCGCCCGTGAGGGCGGCGCGGATTGAAACAACGAGTCGCAGGCAGGTAAGGTGATGGACCCCGGCCGCCGCCCGTGAGGGCGGCGCGGATTGAAACTTTTTTGCCCAGATTTCGGCACCTGAGGCACTAGGCCGCCGCCCGTGAGGGCGGCGCGGATTGAAACAGCTTCGCGTCTGCCAGCTCCATCATAGCCTCCAGCCGCCGCCCGTGAGGGCGGCGCGGATTGAAACCTGCTGAAGCTCCTGATTGAGCTGCGCTGGCACGGCCGCCGCCCGTGAGGGCGGCGCGGATTGAAACATCGCCTGAACGTCACGCTCAATGATGAACCTTGCCGCCGCCCGTGAGGGCGGCGCGGATTGAAACTTGCAGCCACGTCTTAACACGGGCCATCATGCAGGCCGCCGCCCGTGAGGGCGGCGCGGATTGAAACCAGAGCTGAGAGGCTGCCGCGACCGCCTCGCGCAGCCGCCGCCCGTGAGGGCGGCGCGGATTGAAACTTCTCACCTCCTCCAGCTCATGACGGATCGCGGCTGCCGCCGCCCGTGAGGGCGGCGCGGATTGAAACACCGGACGGCAGCACCCTCCTCGCCTCCCTAACCGCCGCCGCCCGTGAGGGCGGCGCGGATTGAAACTTGATGCACAAGCTCATTGCCGAGGATAGTTCTCGCCGCCGCCCGTGAGGGCGGCGCGGATTGAAACGTGATGCTGGGCAGGATGGCACGCCAGGTGGCGAGCCGCCGCCCGTGAGGGCGGCGCGGATTGAAACTGAACCGAGGGCGATGCTTGATCCTAGCAAGGAGGCCGCCGCCCGTGAGGGCGGCGCGGATTGAAACAACGTCACCAAAAACGGCACCACAATCTACTCGAGCCGCCGCCCGTGAGGGCGGCGCGGATTGCCAACATCGTCCCAAACGGATCGTGCTGTTGTATTTAGAGATGCGTGCCAAGGTGGCCCATGAGCATCGGCACTAAGAATCGTCTGAACCAAACCGGCACCACCTGCAAAACGCATCTGCGTGAACAGCATTCGAAGCAGTTGGCTCTCGTGGAGGAGTTCATCGCGGAGATCGAAGGCTCGGGGAAGAACCAGGATGCCACGAAGTGGAATCAGTTCACGGACGCGAAGCGTAGCACGGCGGAGATGCTCCAGCGTGTGGACGCGGCCTTTGATGCCTGGATGAATCCCTGATCTGGCAGGGGCTGCTGCCTCAGGTCGTCTGCATCCGCTCCAAGGCTGCTGCAATCTCCTTCTCGATCACGGAGAGAGGGTTCAGGAGTTCGAGAGGATTCTCGACGGGGGTGACTTCATTCGTCTGCGGATTCCAGTTCACGGGACCGAAGCGGCAGGGCGCGGGGTTGCCGGTGAGGATGTGCATGCCGGCGTCGTCTTTGTCGAAGTGCCAGAACTCAAAGGGGAAGTGGATGAAGCCATGTTTCTCCATCATCGCGGCGATTTCGAGCCGCGTGGCGATATGCTCGGGAGCGACGAAGGGGGAACGCATGGGGGTGCATTCGCTCATTTCGAGGTAGGGATAACCGCGCCAGACTTCGGTGCCATCGTCGCGATGGAAGACGGAGATATCGATGGCAGAGCCGGACATGTGGGCGCCGATCTTGGGCATGTTTGCCGTCAGCACGATGGCGCGGCGAAACATCATCTCCGTGGTTGGGATCGCACCGCCGAGTTCCCAGATGCACTTCTTCAAGACATTGTCGAAGACGGATGGCTTGCGCACCAACTGGCGCTGCATGTCGAGTGAACGGAAGCAGTCCTCGATCTTCAAAACCCAGCCGCGCTCATTCATCTCGCGGCCGATGGTGACGACATCATGCACCAGACTTTCCCGCATGAAGTAAACGCGCTCCAGTTCCCCTGCGATCTTGCTGGTGGAGAAGAGCATCTCCACATTGGCTGCTGCGGCAGCCTCGGGCAGTGAGGCGAAACGCTCGCCGCATTCGTTCACAGGGAACTCGATCAGCTTTTGCACGATCGCGTAACCTTGTTCCATTTGATCAGCCCAGTAGGCTCGGCGGGCGACTTCGTCGTCGAAAGTGGACATGGCGGTAAAGTGTTGGGAGTGGCGATCAGGGTTTCGGGGCGGGTGCGGCATTCAGGCGGGCTTTTTCCTCGGACTCGCGCTTCTGCATGTCTTTAGGATGCTTGGAGAAGCTTTCGAAGACATCCCCGACGACGCGGTCGGCGAGTGAGCCAAGTTGTTTGATGATCACTTTCTCAGCCTCGGGATTGAGGATGGAGCGGTTCGGCTCATAGCCGCCGACCTTGTGAGCTGCAGCGGTGGCGATGTAACCGATGTTACCATTGGCATAACCGACAATGATCGGCGTGGCGCGGTCGGCGATGGCTTTTTCGAGTTGGAAACCAAACTCGACCATCGGCTCGCCAGGCATGGTGAGCAGCAGGTAGGGCCCGATCTTCAAGGCCATCAGTTCGGCATTCACGGGCCCCTCTTTGCCAGGAAGTTCGACCACCTCGCTGGCGACGCGGATCTGGTAGAAGGTCTCGCGCTTGCGCATTTGCTCGCGGGTGACGCTGAAGGCCGTGGCACGTGCCACCGCTCCACCAAGATCGCGCCCTGCCCACTGGATGTCGGCCTCATCCGCGCAGCGATAGGGATAGCCGGGCAAGTTGGGCCGGATGTCGCCTGCGCAACCTTGCAGGAACATGACGCTGGTCTTTTGCGCGTAGCACATCTCGACAAAGCTCTGCGCTTCGCCGGGGAAGTCGGCGCTCATCTTGGGGTAGCCTTTGGGATAGGGTTGCGAGCCTTTGTCGCCCCAGGTGAAAAAGCAAGGATGGCACACGGCATGCATGATCACCGACATGGGCGTGAGCGAGGTGCCATCATCGAAGCGCAGCACCTTCACGCGTGGATCGTTCGGACCATCGGGATTCAGACTGACGACGGCGCGGCCATCGTAGGTCTTGCGGCGGTTGATGCCGAAGCTGATGCGGTCTTCGCCATAGCCGATGCTCACGGGCTTCATCGCGCTCACCGCTTGTTTGGCGGCGGTGCCGAGTTTGTTGATGAGGTCTGCCGCCCAGCGCATGTTTTCGACATAGCCTGGACCGGAATGATTGTGCGAGGCAGCGACGAGGATGTTCGCCGCAGGCACACCGGTTTCCGTCTCGATCCTCGATCGCGCATCCCGCACCATATCTTCCCAGGCACCGATGGTGTCGAGCGTGACGATGGCGGCCTTTGTTTCGCCGTCATCGAGGATCAAGACACCGGCGTGCAATGGATCGCGCACGCCAGTGACCTGCCGCACATGGCCTACGATCTTGGTGGCTGCTGCATCGGGCGGTGTGATGTCGATCTTTGCGACTCCAGCTCGAAGGTTGGAGATCACAGGAAACTGGCCGTCTTTGATCTCCTGCGCATCACTCGATGCGAGCAGCGACCACGACAGGAATGCGATGAGGGAACGGAAGTGCATGGACTCTGTTACGTACTCATCAGGCCGAGTTCATCGGCAGGATCGAGAGTCGGCGCCAAACCACGGCCTTTCCTTTGACATTCCAGGTCACGATCTCAGACTCCGCGCCGCCATGACTCTCTTTCGCGCTCTGACGCTTTCCCTTCTTGTCTCCAGTCCTTCCTTTGCGGCGGATGACTACGTTCCCGGCCCCGACTCCAAACCACAGCCGGGCGTGCCCAAGGGCGAGGTGCTGAAGTTTGAATTCAAGAGCAGCAAGATCTTCCCCGGCACGGTGCGGGACTACTGGATCTATGTGCCCGCGCAGTATTCGCCGGACAAACCGGCTTGCGTGCATGTGAACCAGGACGGCATTCAAAATCAGGCGCCCGTGGTGTTTGATAATCTGATCGCGAAGAAGGAGATGCCGGTGACCATCGGCGTCTTCGTCATGCATGGTCGTGTGCCTGCCCGCGATGGCAGCACAGCGCTGGATCGCTTCAATCGCAGCGTGGAGTATGACGGCCTCGGCGATGCCTATGCGCGCTTCCTTCTCGAAGAACTGCTGCCCGAGGTGGAGAAGCAAAAGACCAGCGATGGCCGGGCGATCCGACTTTCCCAAAATGGCAATGACCGCTGCATCGCCGGCAGCAGCAGCGGAGCCATCGCCGCCTTCACGGCAGCTTGGGAACGGCCCGAGGCTTTCAGTCGCGTGTTCAGCACCATCGGCACCTATGTCGATCAGCGCGGCGGCAATGACTACCCGGTGATGATCCGCAAGTTTGAGCCCAAGGCGCTGCGCGTCTTCCTCCAAGACGGCAGCAACGACGCCAATGGCACCGGCGGGAACTGGTTCCTCGCGAACCAAGAGATGCTCTCGGCCTTTGAATTCGCCGGATACGAAGTGAACCACGTCTGGGGCGATGGCGGCCACAATGGCAAACACGCCACGGCGATCTTCCCCGATGCCATGCGCTGGATCTGGAAAGACTGGCCGAAACCTGTGACGAAGGGTGTGGGGTCGAAAGCACCCGTGATGGAAGTGCTCGGCACCGATAGCGAATGGCAGCTCGTGAGCGAAGGCCATGGCTTCACTGAAGGCCCCGCCGTGAATGCGAAGGGCGAAGTCTTCTTCACCGACATCCCGAACAGCCGCATCCACAAGGTCGGGCTCGATGGCAAGGTCAGCGTCTTCGCTGAAGACACAGGCAAGGCCAACGGCCTGATGTTCGGCCCCGATGGCCGTCTCTTTGCCTGTGCGAATGGCAAGAAGCAGATCGTGGCCTACGACGAAGCGGCCAAGGCAACGGTGATCGCCGACGGCATCGAATCCAACGACCTCTGCGTGGCCCAGAACGGCAATCTTTACGTCACCGATCCACCGCACAAGCAGGTGTGGCTCATTACACCCAAGGGTGAGAAGCGTGTGGTCGATACTAATGACAAGGGAGGCATCGCTTTCCCGAACGGCGTGCGTTTGACGCCCGATCAAAGCCTGCTGCTCGTGGCGGATATGCGTGGGCAGTTTGTCTGGAGCTACCACATCGAAGCCGATGGCACCCTCAGCGCCAAGCAGCCCTACCATCACCTGCGCCTGCCCGATGGCGTGATGGAAAGCGGTGCCGATGGCATGACCGTGGACAGCAAAGGCCGCCTCTACGTCACCACCCATCTCGGCATCCAGTTCTGCGATCAGGCAGGCCGCGTGAATGGCATCATCGCCAAACCCCAGCGCAAATGGCTGGCGAACGCCGTCTTCGGCGGTGCCAACTTCGACGAACTCTACGCGTGCAGCAGCGACAAGCTCTACAAACGCAAGACGACGGTGAAGGGCGTGAGATCAGCTGATGCACCGATCAAGCCGGAGAAGCCGAGGTTGTAAGGTGGTGGAGTCAAGGAGGTCAAGGTTGGGTCAAGTGGGAGAAATCTAGATTGTGATCACATGATCGCCTCGCCTACGCTTGCAGCCTAGTGACATCTGAAACTGAAGCCCAACCTATCCGATGGACCGCACTGATTGCGGCCATTGCCCTTAGTTGGCTGCCCGCAGTTCTGTTTATCGCCTTTTCAGCCAGCAAAGACACTGAGTCTCAGGCCATGGCAGCCGCGGCCATGGGAGGCACTCTGGTGATCGTGACTTATCTGCTTTTACGTCAACATGCGTGGTCGCTGATCCTCTTGGTGCCTTTGATGTTGTTTGCTCTTGTGGGCAGCATTGGAATGCTTTCGCAGGGCCTGTCCCTGCCAACCTCAGGGCCTAGTGCGGCACCCTTGGAGGGGGTCGCCGTGCTACTCATGCTGATCATTGCGGCAGCGCTTGGTGCCTTGGTCTTGGCGGGTGGGCTATTCCGACCCAAAGCATGTTCCATTTCAATGCTATTGATAGGTGCCGTGAATACGGCGTTGATCTTTGTGGCGTGCAACCAGGGATACAGTGGAGCCACCAGCCAGCAGATCATCGTCCAATTGCGTGATCCATCAGGTGCGCCTGTGGCAGGAGCGGCAGTCAGATATGACCGCTATGGATACGGCGCAGGAGGCCGAGATGTGTTCGATGGGAGTGGAGGTCCTCTTTACACCGATGAAAAGGGTCTTGTGGAAGTGCCTTCAAGGAGAGGCCGATACGAAACGAACATGAAGATCTCCAAGAATGGGTTTCGTGACATCACAGTGAAGATGGACATGCAGCTTTCAGATCTCGATCAAACTCGCGGCATCGAGATCTCAACCTACGAGTCGAGGGCAGTCGCCTCTGGGGCGATTTCTGCAACTGAGCCTTTGCATCTGCCGCTCTATCTTTCTCCATCTACCGATGCACCAGCCTCGGAAGTTCGACTATTATCTCTCTACTCGAAGAACGATTTGTCCAGTGAGGTCAAACCTCTAACTCTCGACCTTGAGACAGGCAAATTCAGTGCGGATCTATCGGGTGATCTGCAACTAGAGTATTTCTCTGAAACCATGACCCGATTTCGTGATCAACGGCTTCGTATTCGTGGTCTCAATGGTGCGCAGGTTTTGCTCGTTGAGCACCCCAAGCCTCGAATGCTTTGACAGCTGTCTTATGAGGACGCTTACATGTTCGCTCCAAAAGAGGGTATAAGACGGAAATTGTGATCAAGAATCCAGGCGACGCTCCAGGCCCGGCTGTTTTTGTGCGTGCTGCCGATGGAAGGATGCATGGCCTTCTCAATATTGAATCCTTGGGAGATGCTGTCGATGAGGTGCCACGCTACAGTGGGAAACTACTGATCAATCCCTCGGGACGTCATCTTGAATATGTCGGCAAGTTCGAGTGATTCATGATTGCCGTGAGCACTAACAGGCTTGCAAGACCTGCCCAATGCCCGCTTACCTATGGTCATGAAACCGCTCTGCCTTTCCTTGCTCCTCACGTCGTCCCTTTTCGCCGCTGATGTCGCTTCGGTGACGAAGCAGGAGTTGCCGTCGCTGGTTTCGCTTTATCAGGATCTGCATGGGAACCCGGAGCTCTCGCTGCATGAGGTCGAGACGGCGGCACGGATCGCGAAGGAGCTGCGGGAGGCGGGGTTTGAGGTCACGGAGAAGGTCGGTGGCAACGGGCTGGTCGGGGTGCTGAAGAATGGCGAGGGGCCGGTGATCATGGTGCGCACGGATTTGGATGGGCTGCCGGTGAAGGAGCAAACGGGGGCACCCTACGCGAGCACGAAGATCGTGAAGGATGATCTGGGCCGCGAGGTGAACGTGATGCATGCCTGCGGTCATGATGTCCACATGGCGAGCTTCATCGGCACGGCGCGGGCTTTGAGCCAACTGCGTGATCAATGGAAGGGCACGGTGGTGATGATCGGACAACATGCCGAAGAGCGAGTGCTCGGGGCGCGACTGATGCTGCGGGCGGGTTTGTTTTCCAAGTTTCCAAAGCCGGATAAAGCCATCGCGCTGCATTGCGCTTCGGATTTGGAGCATGGCAAAGTCGGCATCGTCGAAGGCTACGCGCTGGCGAATGTCGATAGCGTCGAGGTCGTGGTGAAAGGCGTGGGTGGGCATGGCTCCATGCCGCATCTGGCGAAGGACCCCATCGTGCTCGCCTCGCAGATTGTACTGGCTTTGCAGACCATCGTCAGCCGCGAGGTGAAGCCCGGTGATCCGGCGGTGGTGACGGTGGGCAGCATCCACGGCGGCACGAAGAGCAACATCATCTCCGATGAAGTGCGCCTGCAACTGACGGTGCGCAGTTACAAGACCGAGACGCGGCGGCATTTGATCGAGTCGATCAAGCGCATCGTGATGGCCCAGGCTGAATCCGCTGGGATGCCGAAGGAGAAAATGCCCGAGGTCATCGTCTCAGATGACCAAGCGCCCGCGCTCTACAATCAGCCTGCGCTTTGTGCTGAAGTGCGCGGGATTATCGGCGCAGCCATCGGTGCTGACAACGTGCTCACGCGCGAACCGGTGATGGGTGCCGAAGACTTCGCTGAATATGGCCTGACGAAGGAAAAAGTGCCGCTGTGCATGTTCTGGCTCGGCACGCAACCGCCTGAGGTCGTGGCGGAAGCGAAGACGAAAGGCACCACGCTGCCATCGCTGCATTCACCCTTCTTCAAGCCGATCCCCGAGCCCAGCATCGAGACCGGCGTGAAGGCGATGACTTCGGCGGTGATTGGGCTGATGAAATAATAAGCCCGCCTACGACTCAAAGCGCCGACCTGCTGGATAGGAGCCGACACTGCGGATCATGGCCCCGTCTGCACGCGTCTGATCCAGCGCCGACTGGAAGCTCGGCTCAGCCGGGCTGCCTTCGATCTCGATGTAGAACCGATACTTGTTCGGCTGCCCGCGGATGGGGCGGGACTCCAGACGCTTCAGGTTCACGCCTGCATCTCTTAGCGGCGTGAGGAAGCGGCATAGACTGCCCGCGCGATCCGGCAGCTCCACGACGAGCGCGGTGCGGTTGTTGGTCGTGGAGGTGGCGTTCTCCTGATGTCCTAGAAGGTAAAACTGCGTGATGTTTGGCACCTCGCCCGCGATGGGGAAATGCAGCAGCGCTAGGCCGTGACGCTCGGCATTTTGCCGTGGACCGATGGCAGCCGCTCCGGGCTGAGTGGCGGCTTTTTCCGCAGCCTTCGCCGTGCTGGCTTCGATGATCCGTTTTGCGTCTGGGTGGTTCGCGCGCAGCCATTCGTCGCAGTGGAAAAAGGGCATCGCGTGCGAGTGGATCGTCTGCACCTCGGCACCCTCTTTGCCGAGCAGTGCCAGCTTCACGTCGAGCGTCAGTTCCTCGATGATCTTCAAGTGGCAGCGTTCATCCACGAGCCGGTCCACGGTGTCGATGATGAAGCCGCCGGAGGAGTTCTCGATGGGCACGAGTCCGAGAGAATCAGGGTGCGAGCCGAGGTAGTCGAAGACCTCGCCGATGTTCGCCATGAGCTGCACCGGCGCTCCGGGAAACCGCTGCTGGGTCAGCAGATGAGAAAAACTGCCGTCAGGGCCGAGACAGGCGAGTGTGGGCACGGCGGAAGACATGCGAAGAAACACAGCCTCACATCAGATCCGAGGCCAGCACGGAATTCGCCGCGCGCATGGCCAGATCCTTGGCTTGGGAAACCACACGAAAGGCCGAGGTGTCAAAGCGATAGCCATGGCAGCTCGGGCACGTCACCGCACGCGTCACCACGATGGAACCACAAGCCTCGCAGACCTTGTACTGCTCGGGATGGCTGGTGATTTTCTCCGCCTGCTTCAACCTGTTGTTGGATGGCTGTTCGGGGGCGCTCATGGGTGTGTGTGGAAGATGCTACGTTTGCTGCCCGTGGTGTAAACGAGATTTCACGCGTGGCAAGCGGCGTCACACTCAGGAATGCGAACAGAGCGCGACAGCAAAGCCTACCTTCTCCCATAGACCGCCCGACTCTTGCCTTTGTGATCCTCGGTAAACCAGTGCAGCCGGGAGGACTTGGGCACTTGGTGTTTCTGGAGCACTTCCTTCACGATCTCCAAACTGCGAGGCCCGTCATACAGGGCGATGTCGATGTAGAGAAAATCACCGCCACAGGCTCCTCCAAAGGTGATTCCGGCACCCGCTTCTTTGAATCTCTCGCTGATCTCGTCTTCGATTTCGCAGCGGGCATCGACTTCACGTCCTGCTGGAAAGAATCCGGGCTCGATGGATGCGAAGATGTATTCCACCCCGAGATCGGGTGCCGGATGCTCGCAAGGGCCTTCTGCATTGCCATACTCCCTGATCAGCGGCCAAAACGCGGTCGATCCCGTGTAAACGTCAGCTCTTGCCCACTCGCCCTCAGGGTCTTCTCGGCGATAGGAAATGTAGGTTTCTGTAGGGGGATGCTTTTTCCACCCCTTCTCGGCTTCAATTTCAGCGATCAGCTCTTTGAGTTCTTCGATGGGAATGGAGTCCTTGAGCCGCTCTTCGGAAAATTTGATCTCTCCGATCCAATTGACCGTGCCGTGCTCACCCAGGAGTTCATCGAGGATCAAAAACAAAGCCATCATTCGAGGGCATTCTGGCAGTCTCTGAATGCTGGGATGCCAGACGGTAATGTCGATCTCCTCATCTTGATCGTCGATGTAGGGAGAAACCCAGAACTCGATGGGCTTGAAAGGCTCTTTGCCTTCGTCCAATTCCAAAACAATGCCCCCAGCACCATCGCTGGAAGGCTGTCGTGAAGAGTAAAAAGTCCAGCCTGTGATGGTCGGTGCCCGACTTTGCCAGTATTCGGCGATGAACTGCTTTGCGACCACTCCCTCTCCGCTGAGAGTGAAGGAGTGTCCCTGATTATCGGGACCAGGCCCGAAAACCCAGGCCATGCCAGTGAGCCAGCGGTCGATGGCGTCTGACATTTCCTCGGTCAGATCAGCGCAGCGCTTGTCTTCGATGGTCTCGTAGAAGCGCGCGGCGTTCTCAGCGAACCAAGCCCAAAACGAATCCACCCTCTGCTTCAATGTCATCTCGGGCGTTTCGCTTCCGGCATCTTGTTGGGATTTTTTAAAAGGCCACATCGGAGTTCCTATCTGAAATCACGTCGGTGGAGACAAGCTTTATCTCGCCCATTCCGTGCCATTCTAGGCGCTTGCTACGTTCCCGCCGGTAAAGCACACTTTCCGCCATGAAAGCTTCCAACCGATTCATGGCACAACTCTGCAGCGCAGGCCTTTTGATCGCGATCATTGCTTGGATGAGCCTGCGAATGCACCGCTTGGAAGTCCCGGCACCAGCACCTGCGAATTCGGCATCGCCCATTATCATCAAGTCGTCGCTGGAGAATGCGGAGACCATCGGCCAAATGAAGTCATTCGCTGAACAGATCGCCGAGGCTCGTAAGTTGAGGCCGAATCAAGCTGCTCTCCAAGATCCTCTGTTCAGCCTGCCGGATGTCGGTGATTCGGAACTCAAGCCTGTGAAGACTGTGCCGTGGGGAGGCACGGACCCCGACTCCTTCTGGCGTTCTCAGGTGAACGGCGCGAGCCAAACGCTCCGTGAAGCAGGGCTCGGCAGATTCAGCCGATGAGGCCGCCTGCTCACGGTGGAATGCGAACAGGTCACTTGTCGATCAGGCTCGGCCATCGCGGGCACGTATGAGAAAGTCGGCATCCTTGCTGCGTATGCACTGGGCCGTCTTCTGTCATGCACCCCCCGATTCCACAGTTCCGAGCACTCCTGCTCGGCGGTTTGACCGCCGGGGTGGCGCTGTGCTCCCAGGCGGCACCGGATGCAGCGGGCATCGAGTTCTTTGAAAAGAAAGTCCGCCCCGTGCTGGTGGAGCGCTGCTTCGAGTGCCACTCCACCACGGCGAAGGTCAAAGGCGGCCTCTCGCTCGATTCGCGGGACTCCATCCTGACAGGCGGCGACAGTGGGCCAGCGCTGGTGGCAGGCAAGCCGGAGCTGAGCAAGCTCATCGAGGCCATCGGCTACAAGAATCAGGACATGCAGATGCCGCCCAAGAGCCCGCTCAGTGCCGCCGAGCAGGAAGCGCTGACGCAGTGGGTGAAAATGGGTGCACCTGATCCCCGAACCGGCTCCGAGCCGGTGGCGAAGACCACGATGGGCATGGATCTGAAAACTGGGCGCGAGTTCTGGTCCTTCAAGCCGCTCGCCGCACCGACACCACCCGCCGTGCGCAACACCGCGTGGGTGAAAACACCGGTCGATGCCTTCCTGCTCGCCCAGCTTGAGTCGAAGAACCTCTCGCCATCGCCACCGGCTGACAAACGCACCCTCATCCGCCGTGCCACGCAGGATCTAACCGGCCTGCCACCGAAACCGGAGGATGTCGAAGCCTTCCTCAAGGACGAGTCCGCGGATGCCTTTTCCCGCGTCATTGAGCGGCTGCTGAACTCGCCCGCCTATGGCGAACGCTGGGGCCGTCATTGGCTCGATGTCGCCCGCTATGCCGACTCGAACGGCATGGATGAAAACGTCGCCTTCGGCCATGCCTGGCGGTATCGCGACTACGTCGTCCGTGCCTTCAACAACGACAAACCCTTCGACCAATTCCTCATCGAGCAAGTCGCCGGAGATCTGCTCCCAGCTCACGATACCGCCGATCGTCACGAAGCTCTCGCCGCCACCGGATTTCTCGCGCTCGGTGGCCGCGTGCTCGCCGAGCCCGACGTGAAGAAGATGGAGCTCGATATCATCGACGAGCAGCTCGACACCCTCGGCAAGGCCTTCCTCGGCATGACCTTCGGCTGCGTCCGCTGCCACGATCACAAATTTGATCCCATCAGTCAGGCCGACTACTACGCTCTCGCCGCCATCTTCCGCAGCACCCGCTCGCTCTCGGATGAAAAGATGGGTGCCATCAAATTTTGGTATGAGCACCAGATGGCCACGCCCGAGCAGATCGCAGCGAAGAAAGCCCACGAAGCCAAAGCCGCCGAGAAGCGGAAGGTCGTCACCACCTTCACCGCCAAAGCTCGTGCCGAACTAAAAGCCGAGCTGCACTCGCACGCTGCCGACTACCTCACCGCCGCCGCGCAGTTGCCGGATGATCCCGACTTTGCCGAGGTCGAAAAGCTCGCCGCTGCCGCCAAACTCCGCCCGCGCTACCTGCTCACTTGCCGCCAGTATCTCACTCGGAAAAACGAGCATCCCTTCTTCACCCAATGGCGCACTTTGACCGCTATGAAGAAGGCCGCCGAGGTTCGCCAGCACTACGCGCCACTCTTTGCCGCCGCGCTGAAACTCGACCCGAAGGCCAAAGATAAGCCTGCCGCCGAAGTTGCTGAAGCCCGGGCCGCACTTGATGACATCGCCGGCTTTCTCGCCATCCCGGACAAAGACGCGGATGCCTTTGATGCCGCCACGCTGGCGAAGGTCACCTCCATGATGGACGACCTCATGACGGTTGAGGGTGCAACGCCTGATCCGCCTGCCTTCATGGGAGTCGGGGAAGCGGCGACCACACGCGCTATGCCGATCCACATTCGCGGCAGCTATTTGACGCTCGGCAAAGAGATCGAGCGCGGCTTTCCCGAAGTCATGCGCACCTCCCTGACGAAACCCGTGCTGCCCGCGAAGCAAAGCGGACGTCTGGAGCTCGCCCGTTGGCTGGCTTCCAGCGAGCATCCGCTCACCGCCCGCGTCATGGTGAACCGCCTCTGGCGCTGGCATTTCGGCAAAGGCATCGTCACCTCCACCGACAACTTCGGCGTGCTTGGCGACAAGCCATCGCATCCTGAACTGCTCGACTGGCTCGCCCGCGTGTTCATCGAGAACGGCTGGTCCATGAAGGACATGCACCGTCTCATCATGAAATCGAGCGCCTACCAGATGGCCTCCAGCCATCCCAGCTCCGGCACCGTCTCCTCGTCGCCTGATCCCGCCATGCTCGATCCTGAAAACCGCCTGCTCTGGCGCTTCAACATTCAGCGTCTCGAAGCCGAGCAGATCCGCGACAGCATCCTCCACGTCTCCGGCACGCTGAGTCAGCAGATCGGCGGAAAAACCATCCCGTTGCGCAATCGCGAGTTCGTCTTCAACCACACCTCCCGCGACCACACCACCTACGAGACACCGCGCCGTGCTTTGTATCTGCCCATCATCCGCAATCACCTCTACGACATGCTGGAGCAGTTCGATTATCCCGATCCCACGATGCCCACCGGCAGCCGCAACGCCACCGTCGTCGCCCCGCAGGCGCTCATCATGATGAATGCCCCTGTCGTCATGGATTCCGCCGCCGCCCTGGCCAAACGCCTCGCTCGCGACACGAACAACGGCTCCATCGCCGCCCGACTCCATCGCGCTTACGACCTCGCCTACGGCCGCGAGCCGAACACCCGCGAACTCGACCGCGCCACCCGCTTCATCGAAGGCAGCCCCAACCAGGACGAAGCCTGGTCATTGCTCTGCCAGTCCCTGCTCGCAGCCAATGAGTTTATGTATTTGAGGTAGTGGGTGAGAACTGCGGCATCTAGCGGATTGTATGTAATCCAAAATGGCGCAACGGGTTCAAATGGTAGTGTCATCCATCTCGTCTTGTTCTCGATGCAAATCGCCGCTGCCTCCCGGTTCGCCAGCGGGACATTGCCCACGATGTCTGATGGCGGTTTCGTTTTCTGCCTCTGAGCTACCAGAGTCAGACCTCGGTGTTCCATGGATGACTTTTGGCAATCTAGACTTGTTTGAAGAAATCGGCCGTGGCGGCATGGGGGTCGTGTATCGGGCGAGACAAACCGGGCTTGATCGCGTTGTGGCGGTGAAGGTGCTGCTGCGGGCGCAGTTTGCAGGTGGAGAGGAGAGGGAGCGTTTTCATCGCGAAGCGCAGGCGGTGGCTCGGCTAAAGCATCCTGGCATCGTGGGTATCTTTGATGTGGGCCAGGATGATGGTGTGCCGTGGTTCAGCATGGAGCACATCGCAGGAAAGAGCTTGGAGCAGCTCGTGCGTGAGCATCCCCTGGATGCGCACGAAGCGGCACGGTGTGTGAAGCAAGTCGCCGAGGCGCTGCAACACGCCCATGACCACGGCGTGCTGCATCGAGACCTCAAACCGTCGAACATCCTGCTTGATGAGGGCAATCAACCGCGCATCACCGACTTCGGCATCGCACGCATCGGCATTACAGGCACGGCCGGAGCAGAACTCACTCGCACGGGGCAAATGCTCGGATCGCCCGGCTACACAGCACCTGAACAAGCGCTCAATGGCAAAGCGGAGGTGCGCACAGATGTCTATGGTCTTGGGGCCTTGCTTTACCATCTGCTCACAGGTCGCCCGCCGTTTCAGGGGCCCACGCTGGATGCCATCCTCGTGCAGTTGCGTGAGAGCGATCCGCTTTCACCACGCAAACTAAACCCTAGCGTGCCGCGAGATCTCGAAACGATCTGTCTGAAGTGCCTGCAAAAGTCTCCCGAGTCCCGCTACGCCAGCGCCACAGTCGTCGCCGAAGATTTGAGCCGCTTCCTGTCCGGCAACCCAATCCATGCTCGTTCGCTCGGCCTGCTGGGCCGTGCCTGGCGCTGGACGCAGCGCCATCCGGGCATCGCCGCGTTGCTTGCGATCATCGTTCTGCTCATCAGCGGACTTATCGGAGGCTCGCTCGCCTTTGCACGGCATCAGGCGCGGATGGAACACCGCAGCTCGCTTATCTCCGAAGCACGCTCTCTGCGCCAGACGCGCCTCGCTGGCAGCCGCACCGAATCCTTGAACAAACTGAAGGAAGCGTGGGCCATCGCGCCATCGGATGAGATCCGCACCGAAGCCGTCGCCTGCCTCACCTTGCCTGAAATCGGTGGGTTAAAGCTTCAAAGCCTCGAAACACCAAACCTCACGCAAAGTGCCGATGGCAAACGTGAGGCTGTTTTTGAGCCACTCGCACTCGTGGTGCGCGAAACGGCCTCTAAACGAGAAATTGCCCGTTTGGCCGATATGCCGACCGGATCACTCGTGAAGCTCGATGATCATGGCGAGCGCATTGCCATCGCTCACCCAGGAAAAGGCACGCTCCAGCTTCTTTCGCTCGTCGATATGCGCTTGATCGCCACCTGCGAGCATCCGCTCTTTTTGCACAGTCTTGACTGGGCTGGTGACCTCATTGCCACCGGCTGCGAAAACCGGTTCATCTACATCTGGGATGATCAGGGCCGCCTGAAGCATCGCCTGAGTGGTCATGAGGCTCCGGGTATTTGCGTGGCGTTTCGTCCTCGCAGCCAGGAGCTAGCCAGCAGCTCTGCGGATTCGCATGTCCGCCTCTGGCATGGAGCGCGCGGCGTAGAAATCGTCCGGCGTGAGGTCGAGCACCAACCGCATAATGCTCTTTGGTGGAGCCAGGATGGCGAGCGTCTTTTTGGAGCTATCGAGCCAGGGACGGTGGAAGCATTCCAAATGCAGAGATCGCCTTGCTTTGAGATGATCGCCCCGCCGCAGGAAGAACCGCATAGTGAGAATCTCGGGAGCGCTGATTTCAGTGGTGATGGCCGCCTCGCGGTGGTCGTTGATGAGGAATCGCTGCGCCTCTGGGATATCGACGCGGGTCGGCTCATCCATCGGCAGTCCAAACCCCATGGACAGTGGATGAGCGCGCTCTTTTCACCCGATGACAAAAAGCTCTGGACCTGTGGCTGGGCCGAAGATCTTGCTGAACGCGACCTCCTGGCGCTCCATACTCCACGAACGATTTTCCAAGGTAAGGGCAGCTTGCTGCGCGATGCCACAGCCGATGGCAGACAGCTGCTGCTCAGCAACAATGGGGCGGGCATGTACCTCATCGTACCTACGGACGGCTCCACCCCGGTGCGCATCAAGCATCCTGGCACGCTGGCGACCGTCATCGCGCCTGATGGGGGCTGGCTCATCACTACGAGTTATCAAACACCCGGTGCCAAAGTGTGGTCGCTACCTGATGGTCGGCTGCTGCAGACGCTTTGTCCGGCGGACGTCGTCACACAGGCCGTAGTCCTCAGCACCGAAAGGCTCATCTTGAAAACTTCCGGTGCCAGCCGTGTCTTCCGCACAGGCTTTTGGACTGAAGAAAGCACCCTGTCTGGCAAACTTCGCCTCAACTGTCTCGCCGCCTCTTACGATGGAAAGCTCCTCGCCACGCTGGCTGACAGCGACATCCGCCTGCTCGAAACCGAGACCTTTACCGAAGTTCTGCGCCTCACGTTTCCCGCCCACATCCGTTGGCCCGGCGAGTGCCATCTGGTCTTTGATCGAGACAGCTCTCACCTGCTCGCGCACACCGCACTTGGCTGCGTGTGCCGCTGGGATTTGAAGGGTTTGTGGGCCAGCCTTGGCAAGCTTGGGATGGACAGGCCATGATGGCGGAGGAAGATGCTCCCGCCATTTTCTCATGACTTGGGAAACCATCACCCTCCTCTTCTTCGCCGGCCTTAGCGCGGGCTTCATCGACTCCATCGCTGGTGGAGGTGGGTTGATCTCGGTGCCTGCGCTGCTGTGGGCTGGCTTGCCGCCGCAGATGGCGCTGGGCACGAACAAGATGCAGTCCACCTGGGGTACGCTCATGGCTGTGCGCAAGTACGCGAAGGCAGGGCTCGTCTCATGGCATCAAGTGCGGCTGACCGTGCTGGTCACGTTTGTGTTTGCCTGCCTCGGCACCTGGACGGTCACGCAGGTGAGCAATGAGGTGCTCAAAAAGATCGTGCCGTGGATGCTGCTCGGCATCGCGGTGTATGTGCTGCTCAGCCCGAGCTTGGGAAAGACATCCGCAAAGGCGCGACTGAGTTTGGCTGCCTTCGCCTGCCTGGCGGGCAGTGGGCTCGGCTTTTATGATGGTTTCTTCGGCCCCGGCACTGGCACGTTTTGGGCGATGGCCTGCATCTCACTGCTCGGACTGGAACTGACGCGCGCGACGGCATTCACGAAGGTGGTGAACCTGACGAGCAATCTCGCTTCGCTGATCGTTTTTGTTGCCTCCGACCGCGTGCATTACCCCATCGCGGCCGCCATGATCGCGGGGCAGCTCATCGGCGGAAGACTTGGCGCGGGTATGGCGATCAGACATGGCGCACCATTCATTCGCGTCATCTTCATCACGGTCGTCTTCGCGATGGTGATCAAGCTTTTGTGGGATCAGCTTGCCTGAACCGAAGTGGAGATAGGCATCCGACTTCAGTCCTAGCCCAGAAGTCCGGGAATGTGCAGGATGCTCGTATTCGGACTGTGCTGCGGCTTCATCGCCGGGATTGCTGGGTCGATCATCGATAGCCTGTCCACAATAAAGCTTTACTCCCACACGCTTGCTTTGATCTCGGGGAGTATGAGGGACCACACTCCTTCAGTATCTTTCGCCATGGCCACCTGCTGGCGGCCCCACTGTCCGCGCCTAGATTTTGAATGGTGATTCGGTGATGAGGGCGATGATCGCCAGAGAGGTCAGAGTCTTCATATCGAAAGTAAGGTTAGCGATTGTCGTCGTTCTTGCCCACCCGGTTCACCTTCAGGTCCTCAGCCAGATGGACGAAGTCTTCCTGCTCGCACCAGTTCACAAAGCGCTCCGTCAGCCGCTTCAGCTCGTCCCATTCATGGCGGATGTGCTTCGCCTCATCCTTGGTGATGCAGTTGTCGCTGGCGGCATGGCTGATCGCCGAGAGCAGATCCGCAAACTGCTGCACGATCTGCTGCGTGGCTGGCATGACCTCGCGTCCAGGGCGCTTCGAAGTCGGCGGATTTTTCACGAAGTAACCATCGGCCTTGTTGCAGAGCCACTGGACGATGTGGTCGTCCTGAGTGTGCTCGTAAAGCTCCTTCACGCGATCCAGGGGATTGGCGGAGCCGCTTTTGGAGTCGGAATCCTGCCGCTCGCCCCATTTATAGACGAGGGAAAGCGAGAGGCCCATCTTGTCGGCGACTTCCTTGACGTGAACTTTCTCCAGAGCGGCTCGGATAACTTGGTGAGATTCCATACGCGGCATGTTCATCCGTAAGAGGCATCTTCTGCAAGCAGGAATCTTGCGCCGAGATTTTCGTTTGCCCGCAGGCTCAATGAACGGACAGTCGGCGCTCTGCCATGACCCAGCTCATCGACTACGTTCTCCATGTGGACAAATATCTCCAAGGCTTCGCCGAGGAGCATCGGACGGCCATCTATGTGCTGCTTTTCGCCATCGTCTTCTGCGAGACAGGGCTCGTGGTCACGCCTTTCCTGCCGGGCGATTCCTTGCTCTTCGCTGTGGGCGCTCTCGCGGCTCAGGGGCTGTTGCGCATCGAGATCATTGTCCCACTGCTCGTAGCTGCGGCGATCATTGGCGATAACTTGAATTACTGGATCGGTCGTAAATGCGGCTCGTGGATCGTCACGCGGCGTTGGTTTAAGCGCGACTACCTCACCAAGACGGAGCACTTCTTCGTGAAACACGGTGGCCGTGCCATCATCATCGCCCGCTTCGTGCCCATCGTGCGCACCTTTGCCCCCTTCACCGCCGGCTTTGGCCAGATGCACTACTCGCGCTTCCTGACCTTCAGCATCGGCGGCGGACTGCTCTGGGTGGCGGGCATTTCCATGCTAGGCTACGCCCTGGGGAACATCCCGATCATCAAGAGCAACTTCAAGCTGGTCTCCCTGCTCATCATCTTTGTCTCCATCCTGCCGATCCTCATCGAAGTGATCCAGCATAAGAGGGCAAAGAAGATGGCGGAGTGACCGCGAAAATGTACCCCAGGACTGGTGGCGCGGAGTCAATAGCAGCTCTGGCGCTACTTCCCCCGCCTTCACAGACACCCGTCAGTCTGCGAGCCTCACCTCCAGTTTGCTGATCTTGATTTTGACACCCGTCGGCACATAAAAGGCGGTGAGAGCCACCAAGCCGCTGTCATGACGGAGTTTGAAAGGAGCGATGTCCTGCGGTGGGATGGAGCAGTCATTCACCATGAATGACGTCATCTCTCCTCGCAGACTGGCGTTGAATATGTTCTGCGCCTTTAGCTCAAACTCCTGAGTCTCGGCCTTCTGGTAGTTCCATGTGCCCGTGACACGCGCATCCACAGGACCTTGCCGCGAGTGGTAAATCTGTCCCCGGACTGCATGCGGAGCCTGAAGCGGCCCGTGCCGTGCTGGCAGCCAGCGCAGGCTCGGGCCAAAGCTCCAATCTCGCTGCCATGTTTTGATGGGAATCAACTCATAGGAAACCACGCCACGGACCTCCAGCGCCTCCTTCACCTGCAATGGGAAAGCCAAGTCTGCGAAGCCGATGTCACTGCCGGTGAAAGTCAGCTCACCCGGGCCCGTGACACGCCAGCTGCCACCCGAACATAGACATGTTGTCAGACCTGGGAAAACGGGCAGCGAGTGCCAGCGCCCGTCCTTCAACTTGTCGGGCAACTCCGCCACCGTGCGTAGTTCCTCCAGGTAGTTCCGCGCATTGTCTGTGGGTAGTTTCTCCGGCTGGATGCTTTTCAGGAAGTCCAACGTCGCAGCCCTGTCACCCCCTCGATAAAGCAGCTCCAGACGGCGCAGTTCCTCACCCCAGCCTCCTTTTCCGGCAAAGGTGGATGAACGCAGGGCACTCGGATGATGCAGCATTTGATTGAGATCTTTGGAGGCCGTCATCTCGATGATGTTGTTGTTCGCTTTCAGCCCACGTCCAGCCAGCTCATCATCACCCGCCAGCCAGGCCGTGATGGCTGCGAGACTGCTGTTTCTCGCCGCCTTGGCAGGATTGGATTCCTGATGCTCCAGCAGACCACGAGCAAAGCTCACCGCGGTCTCTTTCACTTCAGCACTGGAAAAGACCTGCCGTGCGTCTCCACGCTCCATCGCGATCTGTTTGCAGGCCAGGAAGAACTGTTCAGGCACTGTGGTGTCATAGCGTTTCGTTTCCGCAAAACGCCGCGCCAGGGTCAGCACCAGTTCATCACTGCCGCCCCAGCGCTTGAGCGATGCTTCAATCAGTACCTGGTAAGCCCAGCGATAGTCGAGTTGCGCAGTAATCGCGCGGTCGAACCAAACACGAAGCTTCTCAGCACCGCCGCCAGCCCCCAAAACAACAGAAAGCATCCTTGCTGCTGCCTCTGGGCGATCCGGCTGCAGGTCATGGGCCTTCTTCAAGTGCTTGCCGGCGATCTCGAGATATTTGGCAAAACCCTCCCAAGCCTCTTTTTCCACATCCGCCGCCCATGCAGTGCCGCGGATACTCCACGCACGGTGAACATTCACATCCCCCAGAAGACACTCCTTCACCCACTCGCTGTGCGAACTATCCTGAATCGCCTTCTCCAGCTTATCGAAAGACTCCGGTGTCAGCTCCTTCGTGTTCCACATCCAATCGATGAAATCCCTGACCAGCACAGCCCCAAACTCCGCGCTGTAACTGCCATCCGCTAGCGCCTCGATGATCCGCTCAACTTGGCCTGTGTGCAGTTTATCGATGCTCCAGTTTAGCGATGTAAAGTGGTCGATCTGCTCGTCGATGATCCAGACTCTCAAGGCACCTGAAAAAGCAGGGTCATTCGCCATCTTGAAGCATTTGGAAAGCCCTGCATAGCCACCCCACCAGCTCTGCTTGAGCTGCCAGTAGATCTTGTGCGCCATCAGGCAGGCCAGTGGCTCGTCACAGTCCGTGGCGATCAGCGCCTTCGCCTCATTGGCCGTCTTGTTCGCCGCATCCCCGACCTCCCACGGGCCGTGAATCCAAAGCTTCAGGCCCTTCATCGTCACCGCCCGCGCCTGCTCCGCCCAGGGCTTGCCCGCCCAGCGCTTTTCCGCATCCGCAAGCAAGTGCTTCTCCGCCCACCGCATCCGCAGCGCCTGATGGTCCTTCTCCAACATGCCATTTTCAGAAACGACCATCGGTCCCGTGCCCGGCAAATCCTTGGCAGAGCATGAAAGAAGACTTCCTGCGAGCAGTGAGAGTAGAACAAAGGTTTTCCGCATGATGGCTTTCATCCCATCAAAAGCGCCGCGCATCGTCAAGCAGTCTGACTGCTGGTGGACCTTTCGTTTCACTGGAATAAAGTTGTCACCATGAACTCCAAAGGCTGTTTTTTCATCTCTGGAGCAGCCCTTATGCTGCTGGTGGCGCTAGGCATTGCCGTCTGGTCCACTATCGAGCCACTTCCCAGCAGTGAAGACATGCGAAAGCATTTTCTCACCGAGCAGCCGACCGCAGAAGTGCAAAGCATTGATCTCGCCGAAGGCGATGGCCAGCACATCTACTGGATTGTGAGCTTCAAGCGCCCTCCTGCTACCCAGATCATGCAAAAGGAATATGGCTTCCGTGCCGACGGCCACGGAGGCTACACCATGTTTCATCAGTCCGCTGAGTCTGCTGCACCTTGAAGCCCCTTACTCCATCCCCAGCACCTTCCAGAGGAAGGCCCATTCGTCTGCGGTTTCTTCGATGACCTTCGTGAGTGCGGTACCGGCGCCGTGGCCGGCGCTGGTTTCGATGCGGATGAGGACGGGTGGGCCGTCTTTGGCGTGGCATTCTTGGAGTCTAGCGGCGAACTTGAAGCTGTGGGCGGGGACGACGCGGTCGTCGTGGTCGGCGGTAGTGACGAGGGTGGCTGGATAGCGCGTGCCGGGCTTCAAATTGTGCAGCGGGGAGTAGGCGTGGATGGCTGCAAACTCGTCGGCGTTTTCGCTGCTGCCGTAGTCGCTTTTCCAAGCCCAGCCGATGGTGAATTTGTGGAAGCGCAGCATGTCCATGACACCGACGGCAGGCAGCGCGGCACCGTAAAGTTCAGGGCGCTGGGTCATGCAGGCTCCGACGAGCAAGCCACCATTGCTGCCGCCCATGATGGCGAGCTTTTTCGGCGAGGTGTAGCCTTCCTTTTGCAGCCACTCGGCACAGGCGATGAAGTCATCGAAGACGTTCTGCTTCCGCAGCTTGGTGCCGGCGAGATGCCACTCGGCGCCGTATTCGCCGCCGCCGCGCAGATTCGCCAGCGCATAGACGCCGCCGAGTTCCAGCCAGATGGCGCGACCGATGGAGAAGTTCGGCGTGAGGCTGATGTCGAAGCCGCCGTAGCCGTAGAGCAGCGTGGCGTTGTTGCCGTCGAGCTTGAGGCCTTTTTTATGAACGAGGAACATGGGCACCTTCGTGCCGTCTTTGCTCTTCACGAAGACCTGTGTGGTCTCGTAGGGCGTGGCATCGAAATCGACCTTCGGCTGTTTCCAAAGGGTGCTCTTCCCGCTGACGACATCGTAGCGGTAGATCGCGCCGGGCGTAGTGAAGCTGGTGAAGGCGTAGTGCGTGATCTTGTCGCTGCGTTTGCCGCCAAAGCCACCGACGGTGCCGATGCCGGGCAGCTCGATGTCGCGGAGCTTTTTGCCCTCCAAATCATAGGCCACCATGGCGCTGCGAGCATCTTTGAGGCTTTTGCAAAGAAGTTGACCATCGACGCAGGAGACGCTGTCGAGCTTGTCCGCGCCTTCGGGGATGATCTCGCGCCAATTTTCCTTCGCGGGCTTCATCACGTCGATGGCGATGACGCGGTAACGCGGCGCTTTGAGATCAGTGTGGAAGTAGAAGGTGGTGCCGACGTTTTCGATGAAGCTGTAGGAGGCATCGAAGTCATTCAGCAGCTCGATCACCTTCGCGTCGGCCTGCTTCAGGTCCTGATAGAAGAAGCGGTTCTTCGGGTCTGTGCCGTGGGTGACGCTGTAGATGAGGTAGTGTCCGTCATCAGTGACATAGGCATGCAGACCCCAATCGGGTTGATCGGGGCGGGCGTAGATCAGTTTATCCTCGCTCTGAGGCGTGCCGAGTTTGTGGAAGTAAACCGTCTGGTTCTTGTTCGCTTCGGTGAGTGCCGCACCTTCCTTCGGCTTCGGGTAACGGCTGTAGTAAAAGCCGCTGCTGTCCTTCGCCCAGGAGGCTCCGCTAAACTTCACCCACTCGATCAGATCCTCCGTGTCCTTGCCCGTGGCGATGTCTTTGACGCGAAACTCCTGCCAGTCGCTCCCCGCTCTCGAGACACCATAGACGAGCCATTTGCCATCGTCACTCGGTGCCGTTTCGGTCAGTGAAGTCGTGCCTTCTTTGGAGAGCGTGTTTGGATCGAGCAGCACGCGGGCCTCGGCTTCGAGTGAGTCAGC
Source organism: Verrucomicrobiaceae bacterium (assembly GCA_021151605.1). Taxonomy (GTDB): domain Bacteria; phylum Verrucomicrobiota; class Verrucomicrobiia; order Verrucomicrobiales; family Verrucomicrobiaceae; genus Prosthecobacter. The sequence goes on along the minus strand of JAGKWZ010000003.1, from coordinate 46,583 downwards.
GACATACAGCACGCTCTGGTTTTGTAGGCCGGAGTTGCGATTGAAGAACCACTTCCCGCCATGCTCAAAGGGGATGCCCGTGCGCTCGTAGTTCCAGGCTTTTTGCAGGCGCTCGCGGATCTGCTCGCGCTTAGGGATGGCTTTGAGAAAGCCGAAGGTCACCTCATTCTGCGCCTTCACCCAGGCCTTCGTTTCCTCGCTGTTGTCGTCTTCCAGCCAGCGATAGGGATCAGCCACCTTTGTGCCGTGGTAGTCGTCGATGACGCTGTCGTCTTTTCGGGTGACGGGGTAGGTTAATGAGTCGGCAGCGAGGGCAAAGGCGGGCATGAGAGCGATCAAAAAGCTGAGCTTCATCGAGATGTGAGTTGTGATATTTGATCCATGGAAGAGGCTACTTTCTTACAGCTTTGACCTTGATCATTTTGCGATCCTGAGGCGTGAAGCTTAATTCGCTGACTTTGGGCTTTAAGAAAGAAAATCCACCGACTCTGCGAAGACGCATCTTCTGGCCAGCCTGGAAGCGGACCTCTGCAGGCAAGCCTTCAGCTGGCGGCAGCATGGGCAAATAAGCGGACACGCGCCAGGGCAAGTGAGGCTGTATGTAGCTGACATGCACTTCGAACCTTTGCGAAAGCATTTTCAGCGGCACACGGGTCTCAAAGTATTCCACGTGGTCCTCGGAATGAGAATCGACAGGGCTCCAGCTTTGTCGATGCTGGCATATGATCGTATGGTTTTGCACTCTCAGTTGTGGGTTGCCCCATTTGACCGTGTAATCCGCGACAGCTTTTTCTTTGAGTATCACTGGCACCGAAATTTCTACATAGGTGTCTGGTGTGTCAGGGGTGAAATCTTTACCCAAAGCAAAGACATAATCACCCGTGACCCGTGAATGGTCTGCGTTCACGTTCACAATCACCTTTTCTGCGGTCATGTGATAGAATCGTTTTTCGGAGTCGATGGCGATTGGATTAGCAATAAGAGCTCCCGTAAAAGCAAGAGTGAGGTAAAAGAGAATACTGGTGCGCATGAGGCGCACTGGTGCGCCCTTGCCTCTGGTGACAACTCGCATTTCTAGGTTCGGGGCGTTTTCGCCCCGGGTGTTGATCGGCCGAGCGGCGTCAGACCGGCGGATTGCCACTGCGTTGCTCGTCCTCGCGGGCGAGTTCTTCGGTGGTTTTCTCGTGGGCGGGCTTGGGCGTTTCGGCAGGAACTTCGGGTTCGTCGTCGGGCATGACGGAGCCTTGGTCTTCGCCTTCATCCACGGGATCGCTCATGGCCACGGTGTTGGCGGCTTTTTCGACCTCCGGAGGCGGGGCAGAAGGACGGGGCTTCTGATATTCGTCGTCGATGTCTTTATCCTGATCGTCCTCGGAGAACCACGGGTTGTAGTTCTCGTTGTCCCACTCGTCCTTGGCGGGCTCCTGTTCGAGTTCCTTCTCGTCCTTGTCGAGCTGGGCGTAGTATTCGGGGTAGGCTTCGCGGTCTTTCTTCTCGAGGAAGTAGGCGAGCCAGATACAGATCTCATACAAGATGTAGAGAGGTCCGGCGAGCAGCAGGAGTGTCAGCACGTCCTGAGTCGGCGTGATCACGGCGGAGAAAATGGCGATGGCGATGATCGCGTGCTTCCTGGTGCCCCTCATGAGTTTGTAGGAAAGGAAGTCGAGCTTCACGAGCGCCATGACGACGACGGGCAACTCGAAGGAGACGCCAAAGATGAGAATGAAGCGCGTGGCGAAGGTGATGTAGTCACCGAGCATCCAGGTGCTCTCAAAGCCGTGGTCAAAGTTCCAGACGAAGAAGAAGTCCAGAGCACGCGGCAGCACCATGTAGTAGGAGAAAGTGACCCCTGTCAGAAAGAGCCCGAAGCCCACGGCGAGCGCGGGAAAGAGCACTTTCTTCTCCGTGTGCTTCAGTCCTGGGAGGATGAATTGGAGGAGGAAAAACAACAGCAAAGGGAAGCTCAGGATCACCGCAGCGATCATCGAGACATTCACAGATGCCATGAAGCCCTCCTGTGGCGTGCGGGTGCTAGGCTTGCGGAACTCCACCACAGGCTCGGGCTGGCTGGCCGCCTTGGCTGTCTCGTAAATGGTCGCCTTGGCGCTGTCTCCGGCCCATTGGTAGGGCAGCAGCACGATGTCGGTGAGCTGCTTATTGAAAACAAACGTGCCCAGCACACAGATCAAAATCGTGACGGCGATGCGCACGAGCATCGCCCGCAGATCCTCAAGATGATCCAAGAAGGGCTTCTCTTCGTCCTCGGGATTGAGGTTCAGTGCGATCTTCTCGCGGGCTTTGAATACTTTGGTCAGGAGGCCTTGCCACATAACGGTTTGAGGGGGGAAACAGGTGCGGTAGTGCTGGGGTTAGATCGATCCCTTTGCCGCCATCCGCGCGTAGAGTGCCAGCGTCAGGGCGGTGGTGATCTCATTGGCAGCGATCATCCTCCGCAGGTCTCCTGAACTGACAAGCCGCACGGGGCTGATGTGCTCGCTTCCATCCGGTGAGGGACGGCTGACGACGCACACGGGCTCCGCCTTGAAAAGGTAAACGTGCTCGTCGGTGAATCCTTGCGATGGCAAAAACCAGCCGAGCGGCTCCAACTTGCCGCCTGGGGCCAGTGCGTAGCCGGTTTCTTCCGCCAGCTCGCGCAAAGCGGTGTCGATGACGAGGTCGCAGGTCACGTCCTCCACGGGGCAGTCGATCTGGCCGGCGGGGAACTCGAGGCACTCTTCAGCCACGGGGATGCGCTCCTGCGGGATCATGACGAACTCACCGCTCTCCGTCACGGGTGCGATGGCGACGGCGGCTTTTCTTTTCACCACGAGCCAGGGCACAGGCTGCTCGCGGCGATGAGGGGTGAGCACTTCGACGCGATCCACACTGATGTGCGGGTTCGCAAAGAGGCGCTCGTCCTTCACCGTCTGCCAGCCATCGCGGGACTGCTGGTGGAAGAGCGGGAAGGTCACGACAGCGCCTCCTTCCAGCGGGCGATCTGCGCGGCGACGTTTTGCGGCGAGGGAGCGCCGATGCCTTTGCGGGCGGTGAGGGCGGTTTCGAGGTTCAGGCAGGCGAAAAGATCGGCTTCGAAGGCGGGCGAGAACTCCTGGTATTTCGCCAGCGGGATGTCGGCAAAGGCGACCTTCTCCGAGAGGCTATGCGCGACCAGTTTGCCGATGACTTCATGGGCGCTGCGGAAGGGCACGCCGTGGTTCACGAGGTAGTCGGCGAGGTCGGTGGCAAGCAGCATGGGGTCGCTGGTGGCGGCGCGGGTACGGGCGTCATTGACCTCCATGCCGGCGATCATCTCGGCGAAGACGGCGAGCGCGGCTTTGATCGTATCGATGCTGTCAAAGAGTGGCTCTTTGTCCTCCTGCATGTCGCGATTGTAGGTCATCGGCAGGCCTTTCAGCAGGGTCAGCAGCGCCATGAGATTGCCGACGAGACGGCCAGACTTCCCACGCGTGAGCTCGGCCACATCGGGGTTCTTTTTCTGCGGCATCAACGAGGAGCCGGTGGTGTGTGCGTCGCTCAGCGTGACGAAGCCAAACTCGGCGCTGCACCAGAGGATGACGTCCTCGCTGAGGCGGGAGAGATGCACGCCGCAGAGGGCGATGGCGAAGATGACCTCGACGGCGAAGTCGCGGTCGCTCACGGCGTCCATGCTGTTCTGCGTAACGCTGGAGAAGCCGAGCTGCTGCGCGACATATTCGCGATCTAGGATGATGGTGCTGCCCGCGAGTGCGCCGGAGCCGAGCGGCATGACGTCGATCCTTTTCCGCGCATCGCTGAGGCGGGCGGCATCGCGGGAGAGCATCTCCACATAGGCGAGCAAATGATGGGCAAAGAGCACGGGCTGTCCGCGCTGGAGATGGGTGTAGCCCGGCACCACGGCACCGCCGCTTCGCTCGGCGGCCTCGATCAGAGCACGCTGCAGGCTGTGAATCAGCGCCGTGATCGCATCCACAGCATCGCGGGTGTAGAGGCGGACATCGGTGGCGACCTGGTCGTTGCGACTGCGGGCGGTGTGGAGCTTCGCACCTGCGGGGCCGATGCGCTTCGTCAACTCGGCCTCGATGTTCATGTGCACGTCTTCGAGAGATTCCTTCCACTCGAAGTTGCCGCTCTCGATCTCGCTCTGGATGCCGAGCAGGCCTTTTTCGATCTGCGCCTGCTCATCTGCCGTGATGATGCCGGCCTTCACCAGCCCCTTCGAATGAGCGATGCTGCCGCGGATGTCATGCGCGTAGAGCCTCCAGTCAAAGGACACGGACTCGCCATAACTCTGCACGAGCTGGCTGGTGGGCTGAGAGAAGCGGCCTTTCCACATAAGATTTTTTGAAACGGGGCGCGGAGAGTAGCGGCAAAGCGTCCCCGTGCAACCCAGGCGTCATGCCACCACGAGCACGATGGCGCTGAGCATCAGCGCGGCACCGAGCAGGCGCCAGCGGAGGACTTTTGCCCCGAGGTGCTGCTCCTGATTCATAAACCAGTGCCCGATCATCCAGACCAGCAGCACGCTGAGCAGCCCGCGCGAGGCATAGACGATGTTTGCCGAGGTGGCCTTCCCATAGACTGCCAGGGTGCTGACAAAGATGATGCTCTGGGTGCCCAGCAGCGCCGAGCCACCCGTCAGCCAAGGCCAGGCCTGTCGTGGGATGGCGCTGAGCGGAGCGCTGAATCGGAAGATCAGGCCGAAGGAAAGCAGGGCATTGATCCAGAAAATGCAGGGTAAAAGCCTCGTCGCGCCCCAGTTCGGGCCCCATTTTTGCACCAGCACGTCAAAAACGGCAAAGCACACCGCTCCCACGCCACCGGCGATCAGCGTGATGGCGAGGTTCTTCGGGCGCTTGCCACCTTCCTTCTGATTCAGAAACGTGATGCCAATCACGCTCAGCAGCGCGGCGATCCAGGTTTTGAGCCCTACGGCATCACCTGTGAGCATCGGCGTGAGAAAGGCGACGATCACCACTTTGAGCCCAAAGATCGGCACGGCCACGGAGACATCGCCCTTTTCCAGCGCTAGGAATTGCGAAAGCTGACCGACAAAGAGGCACATGGCGATCAAACCCGGCTGCCAGAGCATCTCGCGCTCGATGGGATGCCCCGGCAGCAGCCAGAGCAGGGAAAAGAGGGCCGCCACGATGAGATTCGCCACAAAGGTGGTCCGCCAGAGTCCCACCCCGAGATCGCTGGAGCGCTTCAGCACGAGTGCCCCGAAGGCATAAAAAAGCGCGGCGATGAGAGGATAAACGACAGTAGCAGTGGAGGCGGGCACCCGCGTGGGTAGCATCGCCCATCGGTCGGCACAAGGGAGCAAGATCAGGGTTGCCATCCGACAGACGGCGGGGCAATGCTCGACCACGTCATGCGCACACCCATTCAGTCATGGATCGCCTTTGCCAGCGGACGCCGGTTTGACCTGACCGGCACGGTGGGTATTGGGCGTGCCACGGAGAATGCGATCGTGATCACTGATGAGCAGGTTTCCCGGCGCCACGCGATCATCCAGGCCCAGGGAGAGCGCGAATTTTGGCTGGTGGATCTGGGCAGCGCGAATGGCACCTACTTGAATGGTCGGCGTGTTTCCCAGCCCGTGCAGTTGCATCGCGGAGATGTGATCCGCCTCTCCGCCGTGGAAATGGAGTTTCACTCCGAGATCCTGACCGGCGCGCACATGGCAGGTAAGCAACTCATGGCCTCCACCATGCTCAGTGTGAAAACTTCGGAATGCTGGATGATGATGGCGGACATCATCGGCTCCACCAAAATGGCGCAGGAGGTGTCCACGGCCCAGTTCCCACGAATTACGGGCAGTTGGTTCAAAGCCTGCCGCGAGGTGATCGAGACCCACGGCGGCCACATCATGAAGTATCTGGGCGACGGCTTCTTTTGCTTCTGGGAGTCCGGGCCGGAGACCGCCGATCAGGTAAGGCGGGCACTGGCGGATCTGTATCCGATGCAGAGCCGGAAATCGCCGCCCTTCCGAATCGTTTTGCATCACGGCACCGCCGCGCTCGGCAGTGTGCCGACGATGGCCGAGATGAACCTCCACGGCCCCGAAGTGAACTTCGCCTTCCGCATCGAGAAGATCGCCAGCAGCCTGAATCTCGGCGTTTTGTTCAGCGAGGCCGCCCACCAGCGCCTGGGCCTCATCGCACCACAGGTCCATACTGGGCCGGTGGATGGCTTCTCGGGCAATTTCACTTTTTTCTCCCCGGACCAACCCAAAACGTGAGGCCTATACTGCAACTCCTCGGCTACTTCGTACTGGCACCTGCATTCGCCCATGCAGCAGAGCATTGGACCTACCTCGATAACGGCCATGTCCGCCTCGGCGTGAATCTGACTGCGGGTGCCTGTGTGGGCTGGTTTTCGCACTCGCACTCGTCGGACAACCTCCTCAACGCCTACGATGTGGGCCGCTACCTCCAGCAGTCCTATTACGGCGACAAGGACGGTAGCGACTGGAACGGCAAGCCCTGGCGCTACAATCCCGTGCAGGGCGGTTCGTGGAAAAACGAACCTGCTGTGGTCATCGAGTCGCGCGAGGACAAAGACGAGCTCTACGCCAAAGTGCAGCCCCGCCACTGGGCTACAGGTGAGCTTTTAAAAGAGGTGACTCTGGAGCAATGGCTGCGGCTCGATGGCGGCCTGGCACGCTTGAAGTTCAAGATGACTTACCACGGCGAAAAAGAGCACAAGCCCTATCACCAGGAGCTGCCCGCCCTCTTCGTGAAGCCCGCGCTCGACACGCTGGTCTTCGTGAGCACCGACGCCCAACTCACGCGCAAACAGCCCGGCTTCCCAAACGAGATGATTCGCTATGGCGAACCTTGGCTCGCCTGGGTGAACGCGAAGGACAGCGGTCTCGGCATCTACTGTCCTCACAGCAAGGAAGCCACCACCTACCGTGTCCGCGAGGGCAACCAAGGTGACGTCAGCTATGCAGCCCCGCTGCAAACTTTCGCGCTGAAGCCCGGACTCGTCTTCGAATACGAAGTCGTGCTCGCCATCGGCACGGTGGAGCAGATTCGGAGTGTATTCGGAAAATTGCAGGTCAAGGCACCTTGATTGGCAAATCAAGAAAAGTTGTGCCGTGTTTGAAAACCGTCTGAAGCAGGCCTGGCGGCGATGCATGTCGAGTACGTTGTTCACGCTTTAGCGTGCTCTCAGAACCCCTGACACGCTAAAGCGTGAACAACTTACTTCCATGCTCTCAAACAGGACTTAGCATCATCCATGTCTCCAGCACCCCCAAAACCACCCACGCCGGTCGTTTGCGCCATCATCGAGCATGAAGGCCGCTGCCTCATCGCTCTGCGACCGGAGGGCAAAAGGCTCTCAGGCTTTTGGGAATTCCCCGGTGGCAAGATCGAGAAAGGTGAAAGCCCCGTAGCAGCACTGCATCGAGAACTGACCGAGGAGCTGGGCTGCCGCGTGGAGATCATCACCGCAGGTCCGCCCGTGCCCCACACCTATGAGTGGGGCCGCATCCTGCTCTTCCCCTTTCGCTGCCGCCTCGCCAATGGCAGTCCCCAGCCAACCGCGCATGAGCACAGCGCTTTGAGTTGGCAGCCCGTGGCCGCTCTCGGCCAGTTCAGCCTTGCTCCAGCGGATCTGCCCGTGGTCTCGTGGCTGCGGCGTGGACCTGCCAACCTTGCTGCAAAGACGGGACGCCTCGCCGAGGCTCAAGATAAAATTTGGGATGACGCCCTTGCAGATCAATGGCTCGGCGATGAGCTTTCATCGTCCTGAAGGTAGGTCTGGCCTTTGTAAAACATGGCGACAAAGAAAAAGATGACCGTCGTCACCGCCGTCACTTTCAGGAAGAACCACCAGTAATTCGCGCCGCCGAGGTTCGCCGATGCACCGACCTTTTCGATGTAGGCATTGACCTTCGCCGTGAAGTAATTGCCCAAGGCTACAGACATAAGATCCAGCGACATCACGAGCGATTTCAGCCGCTTCGGAGCCTGTGTGTAGCTGAACTCGAGAGCGGTGATGGAGATCAAAATCTCGGCGCTGGTGATGAGCAGATAAGACAGCACTTGCCAGCCGATGGAAGGTTTCAGCCCCGCGCTGATTTGCTGCTCGATCCAGCCTGAAACATAGATCGTTGCCAGCGTGAGCAGGAAGCCCACACCGATCCGGCGCAGCGGGGTGAAGTCGGTGATCCGCGCCATCTTGGGATAAATCACCAGCGTGAAAAGCGGTATGAGCGTGAGGATGAAGAAGGGATTGATCGCCTGAAGCTGCGCGGGATTCAGCTCAAAGCCGAACACCTTCAGATCCATCTTCGTCGCCTGCTCCACCCAGGCGGAGGAGCTTTGATCAAAGATGCTCCAAAAGGCTGCAATGAGCATGAACAGCGGGATCAAACCCGCGAGCGCACGGAGGAACTTCGGATCACACAGATCCTTGAGGAAGCCCACCCGATCCGCAGGCACATGAGCGAAGGTGTTTCTTCCCATCCAGAATACCACCGTGGCGATGAACATGAGGACGCCAGGCACTCCGAAAGCCACATGTGGCCCATACCACTCCAAAAGCTTCGGCGTGAGCAGTTGCGAGACAACCGCACCCAGATTGATCGAGAGGTAGAACCAGTTGAACGCCTTCGAGAGCAGGTTCGCATTAGTGCGGGCGAACTGATCACCGACATGCGCCGACACACAGGGCTTGATACCTCCCGCACCAATGGCGATGAGCGTGAGCCCGACCACCAAACCGGAGCGGGTGTTATCCAGCGCCAGCGCGAGATGCCCGAGACAGTAAACCAGCGAGAGCGCGATGATGGTGCGGTATTTTCCCAGCCAGAGATCGGCGAGCAAGGCCCCGAGCAGCGGCGTGAAATACACACCCGCGATGAAAAGGTGAGTCCACTCTTTCGCCTTTGCCTCACTCATCAAATCCGCAGCCCCCTCATGCGTGACCAGCGCCGTCGTCATGAAGAGATACAGGATGGCACGCATCCCATAAAAGCTGAACCGCTCCGCCAGCTCATTGCCGATGATGAAAGGGATGCCAGGAGGCATCGTGGTGAGCGGGGCGGGAGAGGTGCGGTAGGACATGGGGGAAAGGGCGGTTTTCGGCTCCGTAGTTTTTGATATCGCAATTTGTGATATCAAAAAGCTAGCCACTCATCTGGCGAGTTTTTGGGCGGGATTTAGTGATTCACACCAGAAAGTCTCAGAAATGACAAGCTGAGGATTGAGATACAACGCTTGAAGTCACGATTTGTGACCTCAAAAGAGTGCTCCCACGACATCGCAGACCAAGCGTCAAGGAACTAAATTTCTCGGCGTGAAACTCTTCACCTTGCTGCCGTTCGTGGGGCTCGCTAACACAGCAGGCCCAACCCGGCGTCTGATGCGCCACAACCTCTTTCCAAACCATGTCTGCCTCTGAAGAACTCAATATCAATGTCGCCCACGTCGAGCGTGTGGCGAAGGAACTCGGCATCAAGGCCATCCAGGTCGGTGCCACGGCTAAACTGCTCGCGGACGGTGCCACGGTGCCCTTCATCTCCCGCTATCGTAAAGAAGCCACCGGCATGCTCGATGAAGTGCAGATCCTGAATGTGAAGGAGCGCATGGAGCAGCTCGTGGCGCTCGATGACCGCCGCTCGGCCATCGTGAAGTCTTTGGAAGAGCGCAAGCTCATGACCGACATCCTCCGCGCGAAGATCGAGAAAGCGGAAACTCTGAATGTGCTGGAGGACATCTTCGCTCCCTTCCGTCCTAAACGCCGCACGCGTGCCACCATCGCGAAAGAGAAAGGCTTGGAGCCGCTGGCCGATTTCATCGAGGCCAACATGCTCACCGCTGGCGTCGATCTCGCTTCCGAGGCCGCGAAGCTGGTGAATCTCGATCACGAAAACGAAGAGCTGCGTGTCAAAGACGCCAACGATGCCCTCGCCGGAGCCCGCGACATCATCGCCGAGCGCATTAGTGACAACGCCGAAGCCCGTGCCGCCCTCCGCAAGCTTTTCGCCGAGCAGGGAACCGTGGTTTCCAAGGTCATGTATGGCAAAGACAAGGACGAGGAAGCGCAGAAGTTCCGCGACTACTTCGACTGGACGGAGCCGATGAAATCCATCCCAAGTCATCGCATGTTGGCGATCCGCCGTGGCGAGAAAGAAGGCTTCCTCCTCATGCGCATCCAGCCGCCGGAAGAGACGGCGGTGCAGATCATCACCCAGATGTTTGCCAAAGGTGGCAATGCCTGCACGGATCAGATGAAACAGGCCTGCGCCGACAGCTACAAGCGCCTGCTCAGCTCCAGCATGGAGACCGAGTTCCGCCTGGAATCGAAGAAGAAGGCCGACGCCGATGCCGTGAAGGTTTTCGCCGACAATCTCCGCGAGCTGCTCATGGCGGCACCGCTCGGCCAGAAGCGTCTTTTGGGCATCGACCCAGGATTCCGCACGGGTTGCAAAACGGTCGTGCTCGATGCGCAGGGGCAGCTTCTCTTCAACGATGTGATTTACCTCCTTGGCGAAGGTAACAGCCTCATGCACGCGAAGAAGCTCGTGCTGAATTTGATCGAGCGCTTCAAGATCGAAGCCATCGCCATCGGCAATGGAACCGCCAGCCGCGAGACGGAAGGTTTCATCAACAAAATCGGCGTGCCGAAGCACATCCCCGTGATCATGGTCAATGAAAGCGGAGCCTCCATCTACAGCGCCAGCGATGTCGCCCGCGAGGAGTTTCCGAACCACGATGTCACCGTGCGTGGTGCCGTTTCCATCGGGCGGCGTCTCATGGACCCGCTGGCGGAGCTGGTGAAGCTCGACCCCAAATCCATCGGTGTCGGCCAGTATCAGCACGATGTGGATCAGCGGCAGCTCAAGGACGGCCTCGACAACATCGTCATCAGTTGCGTGAACAACGTCGGTGTGGAGGTGAACACGGCCTCCAAACAGCTCCTCAGCTACGTTTCCGGCCTGAACAGCACGCACGCGGCGAACATCGTGGCTTTCCGCAATGAGAACGGCCCCTTCAAGTCACGCAAAGACCTCATGAAGGTCCCGCGCCTCGGTGACAAAGCTTTTGAGCAGGCCGCGGGCTTCCTCCGCATTCGCGATGCCAGCCATCCGCTGGACTCCAGCGCCGTACATCCTGAGCGCTACCCGCTCGTGGAAAAGATGGCCTCCGACCTCGGCTGCACCGTCGCCGATCTCATGCAGAAGCCTGAGCTGCGTCAGAAGCTCGATTTGAAAAAGTATGTCAGTGCCGATGTCGGTCTGCCCACGCTGCAGGACATCATGAACGAACTCGCCAAGCCGGGCCGAGATCCGCGTAAGCAGTTCGAAGTCTTCAAGTTCCAGGAAGGCGTGAACGAGATGAAGGACCTGCAAGTTGGCATGAAGCTCCCCGGTGTGATCACGAACGTGACTGCCTTTGGTGCCTTCATCGACATCGGCGTGCATCAGGACGGCCTGGCCCACGTCAGCCAGCTCAGCGACAGCTTCGTCAGAGATGCCGCTGAGGCCGTGAAAGTTGGCCAGCGCGTCATGGCCACAGTCATGGAGGTGGATATCCAGCGGAAGCGCATCGCGTTGAGTTTGAAGTCGAAGCCTGACTTTGAGAAGAAGCAGGGAGGCGGACGTCCGGCAGGCGCGCCTGCGGGTGGTGGCGGTGGTCAAAGCCGCCCCGGCGGCTTCAGTCAAGGCGGCGGACGCTCCTCAGGTGGTGGCATGGGCAATCCCTTTGGTGGCGGAGGTGGCGGCGGCGACTGGTTCACAGCGGCGGCCTCGAAGGGGAAGAAATAAGAGCTTCCTTGGTTCGCCCTTTTTGATCAGTGTGTCATGATTCGCCGCCTTTCGGATACCGACCATGACACGCTGGATCTTCATTACACTGCTATTTGCTGCATCGCTCGCGCAGGGGCAGATCAGCGTGGGCGGCAGGTCGTTTCTCCGCTCACCGAATGAACTCGGCACGAAGGGCGAGTGGGTGCTCTATGAAAAGGATGCGCCGCAGGATGAGGCGAACCGGCGATGGCTGACGAAGAAGGTGCTCGTGGAGCTGAATGGCACCAGCGCGGCCAGCCTGTCACAGCTTCCAGGCGTCGCGAAGTCTCAGGCTCGTGGCAAGTATGCGGTGGTCGAGTTCAGCGGCAGCGCCACCGCCGCTGTGGATGGGGCCAAACGATTGATGCGGCTCCCTGGCGTTCGCTCGGCGGAGCCCATGCTGGCTAGGCAAATGCAGCATCGCTTCGTGCCCAACGATGCCTTTTTTGCCCACAATCCAGCGAACCCCGGCTACCAATGGCATCTTCAAAACACGGGACAGAACAGTGCCACGGCTGGCATCGACCTGAGAGTGGTGCCCACCTGGGACAGCTATCGCGGCACAGGCATCCGCATCGGCATTCTGGACGATGGCTTGCAGGTCTCTCATCCCGACCTGCTGACAAATGCTGACACGGTCAACGATCGCGACTTCAATGATCTCGATGATGATCCCACTCCGGGCACCGGCGACTTCCATGGCACCGCCTGCGCCGGTGTAGCTGCGGCTCGTGGCAACAACGGCATCGGCGTCACTGGCGTGGCACCCGAGGCCACGCTCGTGGGTCTGCGTCTCATCGCTGGCCCGACGACGGATGCAGACGAGGCCGATGCTTTTGCCTTCAAAAAAGACATCATCGACGTGAAAAGCAGCAGTTGGGGCCCCTCGGACAGTGCTTATGGCTACGGCGGGCCCGGGCCTCTCAGCGTGGCGGCTTTGGTAGATGCGGTGACGCTCGGACGTGGTGGCAAGGGTACGGTGTTTCTCTGGGCGGGCGGCAATGGGAACTACAATGGCGATGACTCGAACTACGATGGCTGGGCTGCATCGCCTTATGCCATCGCCGTGTCCGCCATCGGTGATGATGGCGAGGCCGCACCTTACAGCGAGCCTGGGGCAAATATCCTGGTGTGCGCGCCCTCGAATGGCGGCACGCAGGGCGTGACGACGACGGACATCACCGGCAGCACCGGCTACAATGCCGGGACGGGCAGCGACTACACGAATGGCGACTACACGAACAGCTTCGGCGGCACTTCATCGGCCACGCCGGCCGTGGCAGGAGTTGTGGCGCTGATGCTTCAGGCCAACCCAAATCTCGGTTATCGTGATGTGCAGGAGATCCTCATGCGCAGCGCCACGACGAACGATCCCAATGACGGCGGCTGGGTGACGAATGGGGCAGGTTTTGACTTTCATCATCGCTACGGCGCGGGCCTCGTGAATGCCCAGGCTGCCACGACGATGGCCACGACTTGGACAAATCTGCCAGCACGCGAGACGCGCTCGCAGAACTCCCCAAGCCTGGCTTTGTCCATCCCCGATGGCGGCAGCGCTGGTCTCACGCACAGCTTCACCGTCACTGCCGAAAACAGCCTGCGACTGGAGCATGTGACCGTGAGCGTAAAGGCCACTCATCCGCGCCGAGGTCAGCTCGAATGGTGGCTCACCTCACCCAGCGGCGTCAGCGTGCGGCTGGCTCGGGCTCGGGGCAATGACACCGGAGCGAACATCGACTGGACCTTCATGAGCACGCACTTCTGGGGCGAGCGCTCCGAGGGGCAGTGGAAGCTGCAGGTCTATGACACCGATCTCGCCGACTTCGGGACACTGAACGAAGCCAGCATCACCTTCCACGGCACCGTGCCCACCGGCGGCCTGCCTGCACCAGTCATCACGTCCAGCCTTATCATTGTAGGACGCGAGGGCGCAGAGCTGCGCCACCAAGTCACTGCTTCAAACTTTGCCACCAGCTTCGGTCACTTCGGTCTGCCACTCGGTCTGACGATGAATACCAGCACGGGACTGATCACGGGCACAACTTCGTTTACCGGCCCTTACAACACCGCCTTGATCGCCACGAATGCCACGGGTTCCACACTCGAGAATGCCCTTATCTACATCTTGCCCGCCGATCCCACTCTGTCAGATGCCGTGGAGCAGCCCGAGTCATTAAAGATCGTTCCCTTTGGTTATGGCGACTGGTTCCGCCAAACCACGATCAGTCACGATACCGTGGATGCCGCGCAAAGTGCCCCGGTGGTCCATGAAGAATACTCCGGCATGGAATTCACCGTCGTCGGCCCCAGGCGGCTGAGCTTCCAGTGGAAGGTCTCCTCAGAGGCAAATTACGACTACCTCGTGCTCACCGTGGACGGCTACGTCAAAGCCTACATCACTGGCGAGGTGGACTGGACGCAGGTCACGCAGGACATCGGACCCGGAACGCACAATGTGGACATCTATTATCTCAAAGACGAGGCCACCATCGCAGGGCAAGACGCTGGCTGGGTGGATGAAATGACACTCACCCCCATCAACACAGCGCCCGTCGTCACCGGAGGCACCGTGAATGCGTATGAGAACGCCGCCGTCCGCCATCAAATCGCCGCCACGAATGCCCCAACCAGTTACACAGCCACAGGGCTGCCTGCGGGGCTTTTGATTTCCACCACCACGGGCCTCATTTACGGTAGCACCTCGGTCATCGGCACCCACACGATCACCCTCGATGCCACGAACGACTTCGGCACAGGCTCGGCCACCCTGACGCTCATCGTCGGCTCTGTCTCCGAAGGTCTGGCGGCGGCGATCGATGCGCCAGCCCAAGTCATCACCTCCTCAGGCGATCTCGCTTGGCGGCCACAGGCGCTCTACTCTCATGATGGCAGCGATGCCGCCCGCAGTGGCGAGATCGGCGATCTCCAGGACAGCGTCATGAGCACCCAGGTCACCGGCCCGACCAAGGCGACTTTCTACTGGGGCATCTCCTCAGAGGCAGACTACGACTACCTGCGTTTCTACATCGACGATGTCGAGCAGGCGGCCATCAGCGGCGAGGTCGGCTGGACGCTGAAGGAGTTCATTATCCCCTCAGGCACACACACGTTGAAATGGGCCTACATCAAAGACGACTTCGTCCGCAGCGGACTCGACTCCGGTTTTGTGGATGAATTTAAGCTTTACGCCGATGCCGATGGCGACGGCTTCTGGGCCGACGAAGAAGCCGGCTTCGGCACCAGTGATACCGACCCCGGCACCGGCCCCCGCGCCGAAGTCACCTCCAACATTGCGGGACCGACCCTCCAATTCCCCTCTGTCATCGGCAGGCAGTATCGCGTGCAGCACAGCCCCGACTTGCAGACCTGGACCACCGTCACCCTCACCGCCACCAGCACCACCACCACCTGGACCGACCCAGGGGCCGGGACAGCGGAGCGCAGGTTTTATCGAGTCATGGCGCCTTGACGCCCAGCATGCGTCCTTGTCGCCGACTTCACGCTCAGGATCGCTCAAGGCGAGTCTTCCCATACGCCCGCTCCACCTTCGCCACGCGGAGCTGGTAATCCTCATACCAACGAGTCTTGCCCGTCTCTTGAGCGATGAGGTGCTCCGCGTTCGCCTTCCAGTTGGCGATGGCCTGGGTGTTCTCCCAATACGAGACCGTGATGCCAAAGCCTCCCGCACCGCGGGCGCTCTCCACGCCAAGAAAGCCCGGCTGCTCATGCGCCAGTTCCACCATGCGATCCGCCATGTCTCCATAGCCTTGATCGCCCTCGGTGCGCTGCGAGGTGAAGATCACCGCGTAGTAGGGCGGCGAGGGCGTTGGAGCGAAGGTGGACATGAGATCAGAGCGGTTTGTGCATGCAGAGTGCTCCACCGGCCTCCGGCACATACACGGCCTGTTCAAATCCGGCGGCGGCGTAGATGCGACGCGCGTGGTGGTTGTTTTCCTGCACTTCGAGCGTGAGACGGCAGCAGCCGAGTTCACGCGCACGGGCCGCGATGGTGTCCATCAAGCGTTTGCCGATGCCGCGACCGCGATGGGTTGGCTGCACAAAGTAATCCATGATGTAGAGCAACCGCCGCGCAGCGAAGGTGGAGAAGCCAAGAAAGCAAATCGCGAGCCCCACCGCATCGCCATCGGCGTAAGCCAGAAAAACGTGCGTCGTCGGATGCTGGCGCAGACCGGGGATGAGATCGCGACGGGCGGCATCGGATAAAGGATGTCCGTCACCCATCGGATCGGCTGAGTATTCGTCCAAAAGTCGCAGCGTGTCTGCGGCGTGGTCTTCGCTGGCGAGATCGGCTTCGAGCGTGGTGATGGATTCGTTCATGGGAGTTTCTGGCTCGGGAGTGATCGCATCGCCCACTCGGATCACGCCATCGCTCAGGATGTCCGCTCGCAGGCCACCGCGCTCGGCGAGAGGCTTCAGCAGGGCTTTGCCGGTCACTTTGTTCAAGTGGGCACAAGGCGGGCAGAGGCGGATGCCTTCGATAAGCACGGTTCCGATGCGGAAGCGCTTTCCGACGAGGTCATTCAGTCGCAGGCCCTGGGTGACGATGTTTCTTCGGGCTTCAGCGGCGCTGAGTCCGATCTCGGCCAGCACTTCGCTTTCGATCAGCGTGAGTTCGCGGCCCGGGCCTTTCGGTTCCCAATCGGTAAAAGTGCCGCAACCTTCAAAGTAACGATCTCCGACGAGGCCGCGATGCGCCCGAGCCTCCGCCTCAGTCACCGCCTGCGGCAGCACGGTGGCGGATGGGCTGATGTAGATGGCGGCGACGGTCGCGGGCATGCGCGATCTTGCCGCCGCCTTCCGGCAGGTCAATCGCTGGAAGTGCTTGAGCCGATGCGCAGACGAGAGGACGGATGCCACCATGCCCGATCATCTACATCAGCCGCTCGGCGAACTCGTCGCCGATTGGAAACCGCCGCCGCCACCAGCGCGTATGGTCATGCAGGGCCGCTTTTGTCGGCTGGAACCGCTGGAGGTGGAAAAGCATGCGCGGCAGCTTTTCGAGGCGAACGCACTCGACTCCACCGGCGCCAACTGGACTTACCTACCTTACGGGCCGTTCATCGAGTTCGAGGACTATGTCGCTTGGCTGGAAAAGCAGTGCCTCGGCGGTGATCCGCTCTTCTTCGCCATCGTCGATGCCGCGAGTGGCGAAGCGGTGGGCGTTGCGAGCTACCTGCGCATGATCTCGCCCTTCGCATACGTCGGCACCGTGCCCAGAATGCTCACGCCGCCTGACTTCGCGTCCCAACGTTTAATCGTGCCCCAGAACTCGGCAAAGATGACATCGCCACCGGGCAGCACTTCCATCTGGATCGCATCACGCGCCGCCGGCACGAGGATTTCTTTTTCAAAACGAGCTGGATCAATTGGCTCGGCGGCATGGAGCGTGACGATGAAAAGACAAAAAGATGTGAGACAGAAAAATGGATTTCTGTTCTTCATCTTTTTGTCATGACTCAGGGCGAGGTCGTTGTGGTTCATGGCTGTGATGAGGTTGAATGGATGCTGAACTTTTCTCCGGGATCGAGGAGTTGGATGATGTGTCTCACCTCATAGGGGCGGATGACGAGTCCAGTGGCTCCGGCGCTGTGCCATTGCATCATGCAGACGTGGTTGGAGGTGCCGAGGATGACGGGTGCGCCTTCGGCTTCGTTGAGGAAGGCGGATTTATCAGCGAGGATCTGCTGCGCGTTCTCGGGCTTCTGGATGTTGTAAACACCACCGGAGCCGCAGCAATCTTTGGCCTTGGGCGCGAGTTCCCAACGGTAGCCGGTGGCATCGAGCACATTCGCGGGAATGCCTGCGGCCTTCTGTCCATGCACGAGATGGCAGGGCAGATCCACATAGACTCGCGTGCCATCATCGCGGGCACGCTGGCGGCGCACGGGGCCGAGTTCACCGAAGAAGCCGAGCACATCGCGCACTTGTTTGCCGGGCTGCAATGTCTTGCCCAAAGCGTAACCGCAGCCGGACGAGTTGCTGACGATGGCATCGACATCGAGCGGGCCAAACGCTCGCCTGTTCTGCTCGCGAAGCGCTTCCACTCCATCGAGTCCGGTATGCTCCTGGAACGCGCCACAGCAGCCCTGGCCATCAGGGATGATGACTTGCACGTTGTTCTCAATGAGCACGCGCACCGTGGCGAAGTTGATTTCGCGGAACATGGCTTCCATCAAACAACCGGTGAGAAAAGCTACACGCGGACCAGTGGGGCGATGTCGGTGCATGAGTTCTTCGGCATACGCTGCGGTGCTTTTCAGAGCCGCCGGACGGCCAGGGAATAGAAAACGATGCATGCTGAGCCCAGCGCTTCGCAGGAGCCGCGCAGGCAGCATGGCGAGATTAAACAAGGTCGGACGCGTGACCGCTGCGGCAGCCAATCGGAGCGCGAGCTTTGGTTTGAAGCGATGCGCGGCGACGTGTTCATGACGAACATGCTCGAAGATTTCACCATACGGCACCGTCGCTGGACAGGCCGTCTCGCAGGCGAGACAACCGACACACTCGGCAGTGTAAAAGTCCGTCCACTGATCCTGAGGCAGTCGTCCCGCTGCTTCCTCACTCCACAAACGCAGACGACCTCGCGGTGAGTTGTTTTCATCGCCAGTGAGTTTGTAAGTTGGGCACACGGCGAGGCAGAAGCCGCAGTGCGTGCAATTGGAGAAGTAGTCTGGAGGCATTGCTTCAGTGCTCATGAATGGCTTCCTCCAGCGTGTTGAGCCACGCAGACTCGGTGATCGTTGGCGGCATGGCAGGTAACCAGCGCGAGTGCCAGTCGCCGCCAAGGGTGTGGAGTTCTGCGGTGTGAGGCTGCACGAGGGCTTGCGTGCGTTCAGTGAGGTCTTCGCTGTCGTTCATGTAAACGTGGACGACACCGCTGTAGCACAGCGCCACACAACGCCGCGCACCGTGCGCGAGTTCCGCAGAGAGACCGATGACACGATGAGGCGTCGTCTTGATTACGAGATCGGGAAGGCCATCGAGGGGCGGAGGCGCGTTGTTTTGCAGCGTAAGCTGAGTGCTGGTCGATACCGCGATGTGTTCGAGCTGTTGGGTGAAGATAGAAGCTTCCTCCGGCACGCAATGGATCATCACACGGACGAACGATGCCTTGCCTTCCGTGATGTAATCCACCGCATCCCACCAGTGCATCCAGCCGCTGTGTAGTAGTTTTGAGACACAGGAGCGCAAAGCCTTGGTGCTGCCATCAAAGCGGGCGATAGCCGTGAATCCACAATCAGGTCGCAACCGCAAAACGTAGTCCACAGGCTCGCCGTAGCGAGAACCGCTGTGCAGCAGGAAGCGGAGCCAATCATAGCCTGTCGTGGTTTTGACCACACGCTCTCCGATGCGGGCGATACGCCCGCTCGGCAGCCGCCAGTTCATGCCTAGGATGTTATCGCAATACGGCCCGAAGCGCCACGACGCCGGCGCATGAGTGGTGGCGGCGATTTGCTCGCGCAAAGGCTTCGCTTTATCCAAGAGAAGCGGAAAGCGCAGGCGATGCGCTTGAGCCTGCGAGACAATGTCAGCCGCTGTCGTATTCGCGGGCAGGCAGAGCGTGCCATCCACTTCATCCAGGAAGGGAACAAAGAGCCGCTCGTTCTGCATGGGTGGGAAGATGTTCATGCGACGAAGCGGCGATTGTCGAAAACCTTGAGCGGATTCATCTGATGCGCGGGATTGAATGCGGCAGGCACGGAGAGCTGGAGACGCATGGAGTCCGGACCAAACACCAGCGGCATGTAGGCAGACTTGTCATTGCCGATGCCGTGCTCACCGCTGAGCGTGCCGCCCACTTCGATGACTCGTTGCATGAGCCGCTTGCTGATGAGTTCTACCTTCTCCAATTGACCCGGCACACGCGAGTCGAAGAGGAAATTCGGATGCAGATTGCCATCGCCTGCGTGGAAGACATTCACCGCGCGGATGTTCGCGGCATCGGCTTCATCATAGACAAGCTGAAGCACCTCGGCCAAGGCGCGCTTCGGTATCACCGCGTCCTGCACAACGTATGCGGGACTGAGCTGCCCCAGCAATCCGCCTGCCGCTTTGCGTGCTTTCCAGAGCTTTTGGCGAAGCGCATCCTCATCGCTGAACATCACATCGTTCGAGCCTGCATGACGCAAAAGCTCGGCCACGGATTGCACGCGAGCATTCACCAACGCCTCGGGGCCATCAATCTCCACCAGCAGCATGAACGAGCCCTCGGGCAATCCACAAGCCATTTGACTGCTCTCCACCATCGCCACGCCGCGCGGATCAAGCATCTCAATCGCCGCTGGATACGACGAGTGCACCACCAGCGCATGAATCGCCGCCTCGGTGGTTTTCAAATCGGGATAGGTCGCACGAAAGGTCCACACTTTTTCGGGCAGTGGCAGCAGTCTAAGCCAAAAACGAGTGAAGGCCGCCAGGGTTCCTTCGGAGCCGATCATGAACCGTTTCCAATCCTCCCGCCAAGGCCCGCGACCACCCGCAGGCCCACCAAACCGATGCACGCTGCCATCGAGCATAATCGCCTCGACTCCGAGCACATAATTGCTCGTCACCCCGTAACGAAAGCAATGTGCGCCACCCGCGTTCGACGCCACATTGCCCCCGAGCGTGCATACCGGACCACTCGATGGATCCGGCGGATAAAACACACCATGCGGCTTCAGCGCTGCATCGAGATCATTGAGTCCCACACCGCATTCGACTTCACACCAGAAGCCCTCGGTATTGATCTCCCGAATCTTCTTCAACGCCGATGTGTGAACGATCACACCACCCTGCGCCGCCACCGGTCCACCCGAAAGCGAAGTGCCCGCCCCACGCATCACCACCGGCACCCCCAGCGACTTCGCCCCGCGCATAAAGCCAGCGAGTTCCTCCGCATCCGCCGGAATCACCACCGCATCCGGCAAGTGGTTCTTATACCCCAACCCATCCGCGCCATAGCCCGCCAACTGAGCCGGCGAAGTCAGCACACGCCCGCGAGGCAGCAACGCTTTGAGTTGTTGTTCGAGAGATGAAGTCACAGGTGAGGTCATTGAATCTTCACCACACCACCACCGACGAAACATTCAGCATAGTGGACCCCAAAGCCGACACATCAATGCGGCGTCCAATTGCCAGGGTGCGGCGAGGTTCTTTCTGATCAGGGCAGATAAAGCAGACGAGTTTCATGGAGCAATAAGCAGTAGAAATGACCTAGAGGTAGGAGGTCATACCAGTAACGAGCGCACTACTGGACGTCTATCAGTTCCGATCCTTTAAAATCCCGGACATGGCGCACCGGAATGTCGAGCCACTGCGGTGTCCACTGAGTCAGAACCCACTGCGAATGAAGGCACCACAGCTCTTCAATCGCCCCATGCCTGATGAGCAACCGTGGTAGCGCCCGGTGGATGGTTTACAAGGGAGAGCTGGACTCGGTGCTGCTCATCCGGTTCCTCGAGCGACTGGTGCGCTCGATGAAAGGTCGCAAAGTGTATCTGATCCTAGACAACCGGTGCATGACAGCAAGCCGGTGAAAACCTGGCTGGAGGAGCATCAGGAGGGCATCGCCGTGCATCATCTGCCCAATTCATGCGTTGAACAAGTGGTTCGATGGGAGCCATTGTTAGGAGCCAAGTTCTACAAGCACGTCGATCCACCGTGACGGGGCAGAGATGAACCAGCCTTCATGTATCAAAGAGGTGGCCGAATGTGAACGGCAAGCAATAAACTCGGTGGTAGAAACTGTCGCGAGCCGGAGGCTCGAAAGAGATTAGCCTTGGGTGAAGCGAAGCGGAACCCAGGAATGACGGATGCGGTTACACGATGTGTGGCCCCTGGAGGGTTGCGAGAAGGGGGCGATGAGGTTTGTGGGAACGAATGAGGATGCGTTCGCTTCTCGCGCCCTTCCAGGGCGCGATTCGTGTTTCGCGGGCGTTGTCCGGTGGTTGCA
This sequence comes from Verrucomicrobiaceae bacterium, assembly GCA_021151605.1. Classification (GTDB taxonomy): domain Bacteria; phylum Verrucomicrobiota; class Verrucomicrobiia; order Verrucomicrobiales; family Verrucomicrobiaceae; genus Prosthecobacter. Next base: position 24,828 of record JAGKWZ010000003.1, on the reverse strand, counting down.
CCACCGGCTATTTTCTTTCGAGCCTCCGGCTCGGAGCTAGCTTGGTGCCTCTCCACCAATTTCGATGATTTCAGCCCCGATGGATTGGAAAACACCCAACAATTCATTCAGCGCATCCAGCCCAGCACTTCCCATGTCGATGACAAGGTGCCATCTGCCATCTTGTTCTGATGGCATGCTCGCCTGATGAATCACTCCGGCAAAATCTGCGCCGGGCAACCCCATGACCTCGGAGACATCCAACCACTTGTTGATCCACGCTTCGTAGGGCTCCCAAGAACTGATACGGCCTGTCAGATAAACTTCGAGGCCGTCCCAGCGAAACGGACGAAGGCACAGCTTAGCACCCTTAGATAACATCGTCTCATAAGTGGTAAACTGGATCGTCTCATCCTTCACCACACGGCTGATCTTTGGATCGCCTGTTGGTCCGCTAATGATGTCAGGTCTTGTCAGGCGAAACAGCCGTGGAGTCTCCGGGCTGTTCACTTCCACAAGAACCTCTGTGACAGCCTCTGGAGAAGTTTTTCGCAGCTCAGCAAGGCATGATTCCAATTCACTGACATAATCATCCCTCTCTTTTTGGAAGAGTTCAGTCACAGTCATGTGCACGGTGGAGATGCGGTTTCGCTTTAGCTCACCAACGGCAACAACTTCCCGAGCAGCTCGCTGATTTTCACGCGTTCCTGCTCGCCGCTGTCGCGGTGGCGCAACGTCACCGTATCGAGCAGTTCGGGGCCTTTTTCGCCGCAGGTTTCGAAGTCGATGGTGACGCCGAAGGGCGTGCCAACTTCGTCCTGGCGGGCGTAGCGGCGGCCGATGGACGCGGTCTCGTCGTAGAAGCAGTTCAGGTGCTTCTTGAGCAGCGCATAGACCTCGCGGGCCTTGGCGACGAGCTCGGGCTTGTTCTTGAGCAGCGGGAAGACGCCGACTTTGATCGGCGCGACACGCGGATGCAGGCGCAGGACGGTGATGACTTCCTTCTTGCCCTTCTCATCGACCTTTTCGGTCTCGCTGAAGGCCTTGGCGATGACGGCGAGCGCCATGCGGTCGAGACCGGCGGAGGGTTCGATGACGTGCGGGACGTAGCTGCCTTTGAAGAGGCGCTCGAACCACGCACGCACGGCGGCTTCGGGCATCGGCTCGCCTTTGGTCTTGGCGGCTTCGGCGGCGAGGCGTTTCTGGATGAGGGCTTCCTTCTGCTCGTCGGTGAGCTTTGCGGCAGCGGTTTTGAGTTCTTCATCGAAGATCTCCTGCGACTTGGTGCTGGCGGTCTGGTGCGCGGACAAATCGAAGTCGCCACGCGCGGCGATGCCTTCCAGCTCTTCCGTTCCAAACGGGAACTCGCACAGGATGTCCACGCAGGCGCGGGCGTAGTGGGCGAGGTCGGCGGGCGTCTGCCAGTAGTATTCGAGCACGTCGCCAAGGCCGATGCCTTGGTAGAACTTCGTGCGCTGATCCACCCAGTAACGGTGCCACAGCTCCCAGCCCCAATTCGGCTGCGGTTCGCTCAAATCAGCGCCTTCATGCCACTTTGCGACCTCCCCGCTGATGATCTCGACGGCTTCGTCGGGCTTGATGAAGAACTCGAGCTCCATCTGCTCGAACTCGCGGCTGCGGAAGGTGAAATTCTTCGGCGTGACCTCGTTGCGGAAGGCCTTGCCGATCTGGCCGATGCCAAACGGCACCTTCACGCGGCTGGAGTCGAAGACGTTCTTGAACTGCGCAAAGATAGCCTGCGCGGTTTCCGGGCGCAGGTAGGTCACGTCGTCCTCGGTCGCGGTGGGGCCGAGGTAGGTCTTCAGCATGAGATTGAAGGGGCGAGTCTCGCCGAGCATGCCGCCGGTTTCCGGGTGGAAATCGACGCTGCCATTCACGGCGTCGATTTTCTCCTCGCCGAGCAATTCGATCTCCTCGGGCTTGCCAGCGGCTTCACCAGCGTTTTGCGCGATGAGGGCACGGATGCGTTTGCGGAAGCTCTCGATGTGCTCGCCATTTTTCAGCAAGGCGGAGATGGAGCGGTCCCAGCGCCAGCCGTTCGGAGCCTTGGCGCCGCTGTATTTCATGACGACGCCATCCTGCGGATCGACGTGATCGGCGCGGACACGTTTGTTCGTCAGCGAGCACTCGCGCATGAGGTCGGCGAAGGTATCGACGTGGCCGCTGGCCTTCCAGATGGCGGGATTCATGAGGATGCTGGCATCCAGGCCGAGCACGTCCTCGCGTTCGCGGGTCATGGTGTTCCACCAGGCGGTGCGCAGGTTGCGCTTCAGCTCCGCGCCGAGCGGGCCGTAGTCCCACACGCCGCCGCAGCCGCCGTAGATCTCGCTGCTTTGATAGATGAAGCCGCGGCGCTTGCAGAGGGAGACGATCTTCTCCATTTGAGCGATGGGGTTTTTGGCGTCGGTGGACATGGTGTTGATAACAAGAGGTTTGCTTTGTGCCGAAAGGCTGGAGTGCCCCCGGCGAGAGGGGCGCGAAAGGAGCACCTCGGGGGCATGGGGGCAAGCAGGGATTGTTGGGGATGGAAGAACTGAGAATGCAGGAACTAAAGATGGCAGAATGGCGCTGCCGCTCCACTCAGGCGATTCGCAGTTCTTCACTCCCTCTAAGCAGCCGCCCCCCGCCTCATGCGCAAGCACTGGCCGCATCAACCCGGCCGAGAGACGGCTTTGGAAACCATTTTTTCCTGTCAGAAACGCTCAAGAACTGACAAAATCGTAAATTGCCATGAACGCCTGCCCCATCACAACTCTGTGCGCCTTGATCAGCTGCATCAGCCTTGGGCTTGTGCCTTCGGCGAGCCACGCGCAGCATCTTGATCTCCATTCTATGGGAAACCTGAATGCGAGCCCGCTCCAGATCTCCGCCGTGGGTCCTGGTGTTGGCGGTACATCCAGCGCCTTTTTCGCCGCTGCCGATACGGAGCATGGAACCGAGTTGTGGCGCTACAATGGCGGTTCAGCCTCACTTTGGAAAGATGTGCGGCCTGGACCTGAATCCAGCAATGCATCGCAGTTCACGGCGGTGGGCAGCTACGTGGTCTATGTGGCCGACAACGGCGTGCACGGCCCGGAACTCTACACGACCGCCAACATCAACGTCGATGGCTTCCTCGGCGAGGTGCAGCCCGGCCGCTCCCACGCCGCCCCCGTCATTCTGGGGGCGAGCAGCGGCCGGTTGTGGTTCACCACCGAAGCCACAGGCACGCAGCCGAACGAACGTTTCTCCACCGAGCTGTGGGTCACCAATGGCACCAGCACTCCGCAGAAACTCGGCGTTTTCGCTGCGGGCTCCATCTCGCAGGTCACCGTGATGCCCAGCCAGCCCGTGATTTTCTTCCTGGCGCGAGCGTTGAACACCTCCAGCACCATCGTGGAGCTCTACCGGGCAAATCCGACCGGTGGGCCCGATGTGATCGACACACTGCGCATCGGTTCCACGCCGATGCCAACGAGTCCGGTCTATGCGGTGACGAACAGCTTCCTTTGTTATCAGAGGATCGATAATTTCCCAGGGCCATGGGTTTACGACATCTCGACAGGGATGACGACCATGCTCTATGACGTTCATGGTGCGGGGGGCAACAGCCAGCCGGAGAATTTTATCTCGAATGGTACCGACCGCATCTGCTTCGCAGCCACCTCACTCGCTGGAGGACGCGAATTGTGGACCACCCAGGGCACGAGCGCCACGACCGCTCAGCTGGCCAACGTGGCACCGGGGACAGCCAGCAGCAATCCCACGGCCTTGATCATGAGCCGCGGACATCCCGGTGTCTTCTTCCAGGTCGAAAATGGCTCGGCACGCGATCTTTACTATGCCGAGCCTGGAGCCACGCCCGTATTTCGTCTCTGCGATGCGGGCGTGCAAAACACCACCCTGCACACGCCGGTCACAGGCTCCGAACTCGCGTATCTCAGGCCGGAGGGCTCCTATTTTCGTTTCCGCTATGCCAATGGGAAAACAGGCAGCACCGTCAACCCGGGACCGTATTTCACTTCTGTCTCCCGCGCTTGGAATGCCAGCACCGCCACACCAATGGGCAGCGCGGCCTATGTGACCGGCACCCAGACAAGTGTGGAGGAACTCTATCGTGTGATCGGCGGTGACATGTTTAAGGTCTCTCTCCCGACGCCTCTGGACGGATCGGCGAAACCTCGACACTTTTTCCCGATCGGCAGCTCGGAGCAACTCTTTGTCGGTGATACCAGCACAGGGTCCAGACTTTACAGGCTGCCATCCTCCAATGACTCGGCAAGCCCTCTGTACATGGACACGCCGCCGGACTCATTCGCGAACAACGCCTCCAGCCTGAGCTCCGACTTCACCCAGGTGGGAGGCAGGCTTTTCTTCACCGCACACGACGGCCAGTCCCGGCGGCTCTTCACGACGCCAACAGGACTGCAAAACAGCGCCACGGCCGTGACAGATGTTTACGATCCGGAGCAGCTTGTGCCCTATCAAGGACGACTCTACTTGCTGGCCCACCTCTTTGCCGGAGACACCGGAGCGAAAAAGCTCCATGTGGTGGAGCTCATCGGTGAAAACTACAGCGTCGAAGTGGTGGGCCCCGATGCCACGGTCCTCAAAGGCGCTGCGGGAAAGTTGTTTTTTATCGAAGAACACAACAGCTCCATCGAGCGGCTGAACGCAATCGATTCCAGCTTCTCGATCACGACCATCAGCGCCTTCTACAAGGATCCTGCGGGCAAGGGCATCACCCAGCTCACCGCCAGCAGCGGACACCTCTATTTCACAGCCCAGGAGTACAGCTCGCCCATGGCTCAGCGTGTCATTTGGAGCACCGATGGCACGCCCACCTCGCTCACCAATCTGGGTTCATCCATCATCAATCCGCAGCTTCTGGGAGCTTTAGGCGATACCTGCCTCTTCTGGGCCGACCCCGGTTCTGGTAGCAGGTATTACATGTATCAATGGAATGCCGGCATGGGAGGTGGCCCCAATCAGTTCTTCTCGACTACCTTCTTTGACACGCCAGAGCCTGGCCGCATCAACAACAAGCCTGCGGGTGTCGAACATGACGGCTGGTTCTACTTCACCACACAATCCGGCCGGTTGTTGAAAACGAACGGCTTGGTCGTGGTGACTGTGTTTGACGACGCTTCGCTGGTTGTGACGCCAGAAACGCTCGCCGTGCTGCCAGACAAGCTCGTCTTCATGGCACGGAGCAGCGACTTCGATTGCGTGCTGTTCCGTTACACCTTCGCCGATGAGATGTTGAGCCAGTTTTGGGCCATTCCGCACCGCAGCATGCCCAGTCCCTTTTTGGTTGTCGGCAATCAACTCTACTTCACCGGCTTCGAATACGACTCCAACTTCGGCGAGACGCGACTCTACCGGACGGATGGCACCACCCCGGGGAGTATGCTCGTCCTGAACGAGCTCGCTCAACGCAAACTGGCCAACGTGCCGATGGGAACCTATCGGGGCCATGTCGTACTTGCTGCCGCACGCAACTATGGCAGCGACTCGCTGGAGCCAGCCCTGCTAAATTCCCGCCCTGTCATCCCACCACCCGCGCCGCTGACAGGTCTGCGAGCGCAGCCTGTGTCTTTCACCTATGCCCAACTCGTCCCTGGCCCAGCCAGCGATCCCGATGGGGACACGCTCACGCCTCTGCGCCTGTTCAACTCGTACGGCACCCTGACTCGCAACGGCAATGTTGTCGCCATCAGCACCGACATCGCCCCTGGCGACACGTTTGAGTGGACACCGCCGCCCACTGACTCGGGGTTGATATTCCCCGTCTTTCTCTATTGCAGCGATCCCTGGGAGCAAGGTTCCGCCTTCTACCCGATCTATCTGCAAACACCGTATGACGTCTGGCACCTGGCCCAGTTCCCATTCGTGGAAGGAGAAACATGGCCGCCAGCGAACACCGCGGCCGAGGAAGACTTCAACGGCAACGGTCTGCCCAATATTTTTGAGCAACTCTTCGGACGTGACCCCAAAGCCCCTGATTCCACCCCCGGCTGTGTGCCGTCCTTTGTCGGCGGTGGGAATGTGCTGCGCTACTCCTTCACACGCACGGCCACACTGCCGCAGGGAAATGGGCTCACTGTGGAACTCTCGACGGACCTGGCACCAGACTCCTGGAGTCCCATCGCTACCAAGTCGGAAAACGCTCCTTGGACTGGCACAGCCAGCATCACCGAGACCACGCTCCCCGATGGCCGTGTGCGAGTGGACGTGGAGTTGCCTGCCAGCGTTGGCCCCACGTTCTTCCGCCTTCAGGCCGTATATTAAGGGCAGCATCAAAGCCAGCTCATGCGCCACTGAAACCAACAAGGACACCGTTTGTCCACAAATCGAATCCAATCCGCCATGCGTGCCCTGATCCAACGCTCGAAAAATGCCTCCGTGACCATCGCGGGGGAAATCGCTGGTCAAATCACACACGGCCTGACCGTGCTGCTCGGGGTGGAGCACGATGACGTCGTGGATGATGCGGAATGGTTGGCGGGAAAGATCGCCCAAATGCGCATCTTTAGTGACGCAGATGGCAAAATGAACCTCAGCGTCAAAGAGGTGTGTGGCGGGGTGCTTGTGGTGAGCCAGTTCACCCTCCATGCCAGCACGAAAAAGGGGAACCGGCCTAGCTTTATCCGTGCTGCACGGCCTGAGCAGGCCATCCCGCTCTATGAGCACTTCATCACGGCTCTGGAAAAGGAGCTCGGTGTGCCTGTGCCACGCGGGACCTTTGGTGCTGATATGCAGGTGGCGCTGATCAATGACGGCCCGGTTACGATCTGGATGGATTCCCGAGCAAAAGAGTGACGGCGAGCTATTCCCGCTCGCCTACTGCCTCGTGACTGAGTTTAGCAGCGCCGCTGGGTTCCAGCCTTTCGGTTGAGGGATGCCTTTGCTGGTCCACTCCATGCCTCGCTCGACCCAGTCTTCGCGCCATTCTTCATAGGAGAGGCCGTCGTCGTCGTCGCTGACGCCGAATTGGAAACCACAGGCGGGGCAAATCTCGAAGGAGCCGCCGTTGGATTTACTGCGCGGGGATTCCTTGAGGTGGTCGAAACCGCAGACTGGACAGTTATGGGTGGTTTTCATCACTTGAAGGGCAGTTGTGCGGGCTGGATGGGCTTTCCGGGCTGGCGCTCCCAGTAGCTCGGGCTGTTTGGGCGGAAATAAGTCTTCGTGGTGCCGTTGCGATTGTAAGCAGCAAAGGCGCGGGTCTTTGGATCATAGACACGGAGGGTGGCATCCGCATCATCCCACTTCATCTGGAGCTGCCCAGTCCTCGCTCGTTGGAGGAAGTGCCACGCTTGCGCGGCGTAATCCTCCGGGGACTGGCTTTGGAAATCTGGACCGTGGCGGTTGTAATGATCCTGTAGCGATTCCCAGTAGCCCCAAGTCACACGTGCTGGCGGTGCTCGCACAGCGGTGGATGGTGATGGAGTGGGTTTTGTCTTCGGTGCCTCGGGAGCGAGGGCATCGACGAGCTTCTGGAGCATGGACTTCGGTGCCTCCGCTTTCGGAGTCACGACAGCGGCAGGATTCGAAGGGTTACCCAAGGTAAAGCTGCCTCCACCGAGCTGCTGACGGGCGCTGCCAACCTTATAAAAATAAGTCGTTCCTTGGGTCAGGTTTTCTAGGGTGACCAAGTGGTCAGCCGTAACGGCACCTTCCACTTTTTGATCCAGCTTTTCTACACTGGTGCCATAGCTCACGCGTGTACCGCAGGCCACATCGGTGCGCCAGGCAATGGTGGCGTTGCTTTCGCTCTGGGTGACTTTTGGGCCGAACACCAGCTCAACAGAATGAGCCGTGAGTACACTTAACAAAAGAACAATGGCAGCGATGAAACGTGGCATGGTTCCCAGACTAGCGGCTGCCTTTGAAATGCCAAGCATTGGAATCTCAGCTAACGAATCTGTATTCGAGCCGTTCTGACTTGCCGCCTTCGCCGCCTACTGCGAGTCTGGCCCGAAATTCCCCATGATCCGTCCTTTCCTGACCACCTCCGTCCTTGTGCTGGCCATCGCTCTCACTGCTTGCGATAAAAAGACCGTCACAGCTCCCGTGCCTGAAAAAGCCACCCCCAAGGCTGAGATCAAACCCACGACCGCAGAGGCGAAGCCATCTGCCGAGCCAACAAAACCGGCGGTGGAGATGCCTTTTCCAGAGGCCGTGGATATCGGCGATTTCGGCAGCTCTGAACCCGTGGAACGACAAGATCTACCCAGCCGCGGCATCATTACCTTTGGCCCAAGCGACTATGAGCATTCAAATCAGGCACACTGGGAAACATATCTGTGGTCGAAGTTCAAGGCCAAGCGCCCAGGCAAGTATCAAGTGCGGCTGACCTACACATTGCGCCGTGCCTCCCTGGGAATGCAGTTCCGCATAGGCGACCTTGTTTCCAAGAAACCGCTCAAGTCAGCAGTGACGCCGCGTAGAATGTATCTCGGAACGGTTCACATTCAAAACGCAGGTGATTTCCCCTTCTCCATGATCACCCCACCCGCAGAGGATGGTAGCTTCAAACTGATCGAATTGGCGCTCATCCCAACATCTGAAGGCGAAGCAGTCACCCAGGCCGCTGATGGAAGCATCACACTGCTGGCGAAGGACGCGACAACTTGGTCAGAAGTCATGCGCTACGAACCAAAGCCCGAAAAAAATTGCCTCGGCTTCTGGACCGAGGCAGATGACTTCGCCGAATGGGAGTTCACCGCGACGAAGCCTGGGAAATACAAGGTCACCGTCAGTTATGGGTGCGGCGGAAATCACGGCAGTGAAGTCGAACTCAAGCAGGCCGCTCAATTACTTAAATGGACCACGCAGGACACGGGTGGATTCCAGAAGTGGCTGGACGTTAACCTCGGCGAAATCGAAATCACTACCGCAGGCACACAGCGCCTTGTGATCGATCCGGTGAACAAAGTAAAGTCCGCCATTCTGGATGTACAGAAAGTAGTGCTCACACCTGCGGGCTAATTTCATCGCGCAAATGTGGCATGTTCTGCGAGTCATCGCCTGGCTGGCGTTGCCAGTCGGCATTCTCCTCCAGCTATGGTTAAAGGATCGTCATGTCAGTTGGGCGCTCTTCTATTATGCCATGCCCAAGCCATGTCTTGCTGGCTTGGCTCTCGTGCTGGCGGTTGATTCACGCCGTGTCCGCTGGCAGCAGATGATCGCGATGACTGCAATGATCTCGCTTCTGATTTGGTGGGTGACGACTTCTTATGACAGGGCCAAAACAGAACTTTCCAATGCGGTCCCGAGCAAAGACGATGTCACACTACTCTACTGGAATCTTTGCCGCCCCAAAGGATTGGATCAGGAAGCGGTTGACCTAGTGAGAGAATATCAGCCGCATATAGCCGCTTTTGTCGAACCAGGCAAAGAAGCAGGAAACTTAGTGAGCAACTATGAAGCTCTGCTTCCCGGCTACAAAGCCGCGTGGATGCCGCGTGGCATTCTTTGGTTATCCCGTGTGCAGTCGCGCTACCGTGAGCGTGGCAAACTAGAAGGTCTCGGCGCTTATGCACGCTTCGATGTGGATGGCCTTGGCTCCACCTTTCCCATCGTGGTCGCTGATGTTTTTCCCGGCATTTTCCACTCTCGCGAGCAGCAGCTTAAAGAAGTCTTCGCTCAATCCAAAGATCGCCGTGATGCCATTCTCGTCGGCGACTTTAACACTCCGCTCGAATCCCACTTCTTTGATGCGCCTCGGAAGAACTACGTCAACGCACTTGATGTAATGGGCTCGGGTTTCCGCGAAACCTGGCCCGTGGGCCTGCCGCTTCTGAGCATCGATCACGCGTGGATCGGCCAAGATTGGGAAGTAATCGAAGCGAAAAAGATCTGGAACCTTTCAGGCAGCGACCACGCCGCTATCTTTGTTCGACTGAGACGCCATTGAACCTCAGTCGAGGCTCCACTTTACGGCCACTTTTTGTTCGCGGCCGTTCTTGTCGTTAAATTTCACGAAGCCGTTCTTCGCGCCGAATTCGTGGACCTCCTTGGTTACCTTCACATCGTAGGCGCAGTATTCTGCTATTTCGAGAACCTTCCCCTGCTGCCACCAGCGCAAGGCCTGCAGACCGTCGGCTGTCTTGCCAACGCCAAGGCTGGCAGAAGCGACGTCCTCTAATTTGATGCGGTGCCCAAGCTGTTTTTCGAGATCAACGAGCAAGTCGAAGCTGTTTACACGATCGCGGAAATCAAAGATCGTGTGACCCATGAGCACCTCGTAGTCGAAGCTGATGTGGTTAAATCCAACGACCAGATCCGCCCTTACGAGTTGCTCAATCAGGTCGTTGGTCTCCTCTTCCTCATAGATAAGGTACTCGCCACGCCTGGTGCTGTAAGTCACAGCGATGGAGATGCCCATCTTGTGCTTGTTTCCCCAGCCGCCCACGTCATTCGCGGTGCGGCGGGTCTCCAGATCGAAATAGACGATGTCTTTTCCCATTCTGTGCTTCTAGTCAGAGGCGGTAAACGATGCGCGCCTTGTCCATGTCATAGGGTGACATTTCGAGTTTCACGCCATCGCCAATGACCAAACGGATGAACTTTTTGCGCATCTTTCCCGAGATGTGAGCAAGCACTTCGTGTTCATTTTTCAGCTTTACGCGGAACATCGTGCCCGCGAGCACTGCGGTGATCACACCTTCCAGCTCGATGGCTTCTTCCTTCTGCTGAAGATCATCATCTACCGGCGGTGGTTCAGGACGGCGCTGAGAAGGACCACCTCTCGAGCCGCCACGTGAGCCGCCACGGTAACCACCGCCACCTCCGCTACGATTCGGGCCACCGCCTCTGTTTCCGGGGGGGCCGCTTCCGCCTGGGCGTGGTGGACCGCCGCCGCCAGTTCCAGCTGGACGCGGTGGACCTCCGGTGCTGCCTGCAGGCCTGGGCGGACCACTGCCACCTGGACGTGGAGGGCCACTACCGCCGGGTCGTGGAGGTCCGCTGCCGCCTCCTGGACGTGGTGGACCGCCGGGACGCGGGGGTCCGCCTGGACGTGATGAATTGCCTCTATTTGGGGGAACGCTCATGGAAGGTGGAGAGTGCTGGAGACCGGGGACATTGACAACCAAAAAAACCGCTGGCACACGAAGGCTGTTAAGCTAATGTCGTCTCGCTCAAATTGGTGGTCGTAGCTCAATGGTAGAGCTCCAGATTGTGATTCTGGTTGTTGCGGGTTCGAGCCCCGTCGATCACCCCACTTTGGCAATGATGCTGGAACACTCGGCATAAGTTGCTTGCCAAGATGTAGCGTTTTCGCTTCCAGTCGCGCTCATGGAACTCCTAGAATCCGTCCTCGGTTACTCTTTCAGAGATCGCTCTCTGCTTAGCCAGGCACTCACTCATTCAAGTCTTGGATATGAGAGCCAGCGCACTCTTCCGGACAATCAACGACTGGAATTTCTCGGGGATGCAGTGCTCCAATTGCTTCTTTCCGAATTACTCTTCCGGCGCTTTTCTGATGCCGATGAAGGAATGTTAACCAAAGTCCGGTCACAGCTCGTGTCCACCAAGGCTCTCGCCCAAGTTGGACGCCGTATCTGTCTTGGTAAGTTCCTGCTTATGGGACGTGGTGAGGAAATCCATGGTGGCCGCGATCGAGACTCTTCCCTTGCTGATGCTCTCGAAGCTATCGCGGGAGCAGTTTTTCTCGACGGTGGGATGGAGGCCGCTAGAGCGCTAGCACGCCATCTTTTCACTGAACTGCTGGACGGCCTTGGTTCTACGCCTGTGGACAAAAATCCCAAGGGCCAACTCCAAGAACTTTTGCAGGCCATCAATCCCCAATCGCCGCATTACCAAATCATTTCGCAAAGTGGACCGGATCACGCGAAGTCCTTTGTTTCTGCTGTGATCTGGTGTGGACAGGAACTCGGTCGTGGAATTGGCCGCAGCAAAAAGGAAGCTGAAGTTGAGGCTGCACGTCGCGCTTTAGAAGCAGGCACTCATGCGTTGAAGCCGGATTATAGAGCCACTACAATTTCCACCATTTCATGTGAGCAGTCTGGGTAAAACTCACCTCAACTCTGAGAGCAACCTTCAAAACTGCGACTTGTTGCTGATCGCTAACAGGCTGTCCCCAATCTTATCCGCTCATCTCTGTGTCGTGGAACGTTGAAGCAGAAAGAAGGAACACGGTTATTAGACTTATCCGCAGACTATATGACTGAGAGAGGTAAAGGTTCTCATTCATCCCCAATCATAGAGGTTGGGTAAAAGTAGCATAACTCATCTCTGACTCTGAGCGTTTGCACATTCACTACCTTCCGCCAATCTACTCTCCCTTATGTCTAGCAGTCTCGGTACACTCTTCCGCATCAGCACCTGGGGCGAATCCCATGGCCCCGGCGTCGGTGTCGTCGTGGATGGCTGCCCCCCGCGAATCCCGCTGACGGTGGAGGACATTCAGCACGAGCTTGATCGCCGCCGCCCTGGGCAGAGCAAGATCGTTACGCCGCGCAAGGAAGACGACAAAGCAGAGATCCTTTCCGGCGTGCTTGATGGCCTGACACTCGGAACCCCCATTGGTCTCTTCGTCCGTAACACCGACCAGCGTCCCTCCGCCTACACTGAGATGCAGCAGGCTTACCGACCCAGCCATGCCGACTACACCTACGATGCCAAATACGGTATTCGTGCCGTATCAGGCGGAGGCCGTTCCAGCGCCCGCGAGACGATTGGCCGTGTCGCAGCCGGTGCCATTGCCCGCAAAGTCCTCCAGCACACACTTCCAGCCTACGAATGCTTGGCTTACGTCAAGAGCATCAAAGACATCGAGGCCAAAGTCCCCGACAAACTCACCTTCGAACACATCGAATCCAACATCGTCCGCACCTGCGATGGTGAAGCCGCCGAGCGCATGATTCATCTCATTGAAACCGTGCGCAGCGAGGGCAACAGCGTCGGCGGAGTCGTGGAGTGCCAGGTCCGTGGAGTGCCTCCCGGACTTGGAGAACCTGTCTTTGATAAACTCGAAGCCGATCTCGCCAAGGCTATGCTTAGTCTCCCAGCAACAAAAGGCTTCGAAATCGGCAGCGGTTTCTCCGGCACTCTCATGACGGGTCTGGAGCACAATGACGAGTTCTACATGGATGGCAGCAGCGTCCGCACGCGTACCAATCGCAGTGGCGGTATCCAGGGCGGCATCAGCAACGGTGAAGACATTGTCTTCCGTGTGGCCTTCAAGCCTACTGCCACGGTCTTGCGAGAGCAAAAAACCATCACCAATGACAAACAGGAAACCACTTTATCTGCTCGTGGTCGTCACGATGCTTGTGTGCTCCCACGTGCTGTCCCTATGGTAGAAGCGATGGTTCACCTCGTTCTTGCGGACCATTTCCTGCGCCAGCGCGCTCAGTGTGGTTGATGGATGAGTCAATCGGGTACGCTAATCAGGTCCCACTCGCCCACCTCCAGGTCCCCCAGGTTATGTGGGCCAAAACTTTCGCGGTGGAGCTTTTCCACATGGTATCCCTGACTTGCGAACATTCGCCTGACCTGATGGTAACGTCCCTCAGTTATCGTCAGGCGTGCCGTAAATGGTGACAGGATCTCTAGCTTGGCTGCCAGACATGGCTTTGTCTCGCCACGCAGCATCAGATCCCCTCGTGAAAAAATATCAATGAGTCGCTGGTCGAGCTCACGATCCACTTTCGTGAGGTAGGTCTTCTCTACATCTGCCTTTGGAGAAGTGTAGCGATGCACGAGGCTGCCTATGTCTGTAATCAGGAGCAGACCGCTCGTATCTTTGTCGAGCCGTCCCACGCTCGTCACGGCTGGTTTCCGATCCAACCATTGCGTTGGTAGCAATTCGTAAATGGTCGGCCCTTCGCCTTCACTATGTGTGCAAACGTAGCCCACGGGTTTGTGCAACATGGCTAGAAGTCCATCGGGGGCCTCGAGTGGCTCTCCATCTAGGGTCACCAAGTGCGGGTTCACCCGTTGATCTGCCTTCGTCAGTGCGATATCTCCTAGCTTTAGTCGCCCTGCTTTGACCAAAGACGCCACCTCTCGCCGCGAACAGTAGCCGAGCGAAGAGAGCAGTTGGTCAAGACGTCGCATGGGATTTGGTGCCATGGAGGTATGGTCCTAGCAAGATGAGAGCAGACGGATGATTATTTTGCAGTAGGCCACGCATGCACACTTCCCGCCTCATCTCCGGCTAACAACGTTTTGCCATCGAAGCTCACGCAGGTTTGCAGCGGTAGCGCAGTCTCATTCGCGAACGACTTCACTGTGCTTCCGTTGGCAGCCCAGAAGCGCACTTGTTTGTCACGGCCTGCGGTGAGGAGTTCACCGTTGGGGCCGAAGGCGGCGGAGAGGACGCCGTTGGGGAGCTTACCGTAGTAGCCGGTGGGGCGGACGGGCGGATGGGCGTTATTGTTCGTGATGGCGGGCCAGCCGTCTTTGGCGTCCCACCAGATGAGGAGGCCGTCTTCGGCGCCGCTGGCGAGCATTCGGCTGTCGCTGCGCCAACTCAGAGCGCGCACCGCCGCTTTGTGCTCGGCGAGGGAGAGTAGGATGCCGCCGCCCGTGGCATCCCAGAGGTGAATGCCGCCTGCGCGGTCGGATGAGGCGAGTTTTTTGCCATCGGGGCTGAAGGCGAGCACGGTGATCCAGTCGGTGTGCTTGGTGAGCTTGTGCCGCAGTTTGCCATCAGCGGTGTTATAGATCTTCACGACCTTGCCGGAGCCTCCGAGAGCGATGAGTTGTTGATCAGGGCTGAGATCAGCGGCTAGCACAGCATCGGTTTCATCACCGACAGTGGTGAGGCGTTTGCCGGTCTTCACATCAAAGAGAACGACGCTACCGGACTGAACGGGTTTGCCACCTGCGACCATCAAAACGCGGCCATCGAGGCTGAAGCGGATGACATTGGGCTGACCTTCGGGGAAGGCGAGTACGCCGAGTTCCTTCTGCGTGGTGGCATCGAGCAAACGAACGTGCTCATGGCCGGCCATCGCGATCAACGGAGCACGTGGACTCGCTGCCATGGCGATGATGGGCAGTGGGCGCTTGAGGTTTGGTGGTGTGAAGGCGGGCAGTGACTCGGGCATCGGCGGCGGGCCGTCGAAGTTGAGTGTGGTGGCGGGTTTGAAGCTGGTATCGCGTTCGGCGACGAGGGATTTGCTCGCGGAGGACTCGCGCAGACCAGCTTGGATCCACTGGCGGATGAGCTCGATCTGTGGTGCAGGAAGCGGCGCTTTTTTCGGCGGCATGCGCTCGGCATCGTCTTCGGCGGTGATGGATTGGAAGAGCAGGCTCTGACTCGCACGTCCGGCGATGACGGCTTTGTCGCCGCTACCGCCTTTGAGCACGGCGGTGAAGTTCGCGAGGTTCAGGTCGGCCTTCTGCTCGTCCTCACCGTGACATTTGAGGCAATGCTCACGGAAGATGGGCTTGATGTGCTCGTCGTAGGTGACGACGGCATCAGCGGCGGTCGCTGAGGTGAACAGGAATGGGAAAAGCAGCAGCGAGCGCATGATCAATGATTGAAGATGAACTCCGTGGAGTTGAGCAGGCTCCAGAAGATGTCCTGGTAGGGTTTGCGGTCTTTGGTGTCGCTGCCGACGAGTTCGAGCAGGGCTTTGAGTTCCTCGGGCTTCGGCTTGCGGCTCAAGGCGCGGAGGTAGAGGTCTTCGATGATCGTTTCAGGAGGTGTGACGGCTTTGAGATGCTTCTCGATGACCTGCCCAGCTCCAATCTGGCTCTGAACGGTGTCGCCAGCGACCATGTGCAGGGTTTGTGAAAGCGTGGGCTCAAACTTGGTATCGCAGACACAGACGCTGGCTCGTCCGGCACGACCAAAGGTCTCGAAAAACGGATCGCCAGTGAGGGCGCGAGTGGTGTCTCCAGGCGTGCGCGGATAGTGCTGGATGGCCTTGGTGCCTTTGGGGAAGTAGCCGAAGCCTCGCTGGCCATCGGTGGCCTCCACGATGGCATCGAGCAGCACATCGGCACGCAAGCGGCGCAGTTGTGAGCGCGAGAACTGACGCGTATCGTCTGCGTTCGTTTTGTTAGGCTTGGCGGAGAGTTGGTAGGTGCGCGAGGTCGTGATGTCGCGAATGAAGCCGCGCAGATTGAAGCCGGAGTCACCGAGATGTTTCGCCAAAGCATCGAGCAGCGGGCCGTTCGTGGGCGGATTACTCACGCGCATGTCATCCAGCGGTTCCACGAGGCCGCGGCCCATGAGATGCGCCCAGATGCGGTTGGCGAGGTTGCGTGTGAAAAGCTCGTTGTTCGGCGAGGTGAGCCATGCAGCGAGCGCCTGACGCGGGTCTTTGCCCTTCGGCACACTGCTTTCACCACCGAGCACCGTGGGCAGCATGGGCCGTTCATCGACGAGATGTTTCGCAGGCGCAGCGGAGAGATCGTTGAAGACATAGAACTCACGCGGCTCGACGCCGAGCTTGCGCTGGATGCCGGTAAAGAAACTGACCCAGCCGTAGTAGTCATCCATGGTCCAGCGGTCGAAGGGATGGTTATGGCACTCGGCGCACTGGATGCGCACGCCGGTGAAGAGCTGCGAGAAATCAGCGGCGAGGTTCTTCGGCGTCACTTTCACGTCATGCACGAGCATGGTATAAAGATTCGCGGGCCCGCTGTTGAGATTGCTGCCTGTGCCGGTGATCTGATCAGCCACGAACTCATTCAGCGGGCGGTTCTTGGCGATCTGCTCGCGGATCCATTCATAATAAACATCGGCGGCCTTCACATCGGTGGCGCTGGGGGCGTAGCCGCCGCCTTTGACGCGCAGCATCTCCGCCCAGAGCGCGGTCCAAAGATCGGTGAAGCCTTCGCTCTGCAGCAGATGGTCGATCAAAGCTGTGCGCTTGTCATTCGACGTGTCCGCCGTGAAGTCGTGATACTCTTTTGTCGTCGGCAACGAGCCCGTGAGGTCGATGTAGAGGCGACGGATGAAGGTTTCGTCATCGCAGACATCGGAGGGCAGCAGGCGCAGCTTTTGCAGACGATCATGGACGATCTCGTCGATGTAGTTGTTCGCGGGAGGATTCGTCCACGCATAGTTTTTGTCTTGCGGCAGCACGATGACCTCGGAGCCGATGGTGAAGCGATTGAAGCGAGCAAACACATGCGTATCGCCGCGCCCCGAAGCCGAGACGATGCCGTTTTTGTCGATCTTGGCCGTGGCGGGGTTGTTCGTGGCAAAGAGCGCGAGGTCGGTGACATCGCGCTTCGAGCCATCGGAGTAGCGGGCGGTGACCGTGGTCTTCTGCGTGCCTTTACCGCCTTCAAACACGATGCGATCAGGCGACAGCGTGATCTCAACCGGCTGCGGCACCGCATCAGCATCATCCGGCGCTCCGGCTTCGATCCAGGCGAGCAGCGTCTTGTAATACTTCGTGTCCGGTTTGAAAAGCTCACCGCCCGTGTGCGGCACTTTGCCGATGGCTTTGAGCAGCAGCAGGCTCTGCTCCGGTGCCGCGAGATTCACCCGACGGCCCACCATCTCCTGGGTGATGCGGTAGTAGTCGCCCTTCGCGTCATAACCAAAGAGCGAAAGCATGAAGCCATCTTTCCCGCGTGCCGAGCCATGGCAGGTGCCTTGATTGCAACCTGAACGAAATAGAATGGGCATCACATCGCGGCGGAAGCTGGGAGCTTCCTCGGCGATGACCGATGCGGTGAACAAAAGCGAAACAAAAAGGGATCGGAACATTAGCGGGACGTGCTGGAAGTTTGAACAAGCGCCGGATCGACACGCAGGATGGCTTTGCCGGTGCGCTGGCGGATTTGTTGGCCGTGTTCGGTGACGGTGATCTCGCAGCTCAGTTCTTTGTATTGGCCGAGCAGAGCCTCGCTGGTGGCGGTGATGTCGAAGATGAGCTGCTTGTCGCCGGATTTGAGTTTGGGCGTGCCGATGACGCTTACGCCTTTCGGCAGGCCGAGCAACGTGGCTTCGGCTTCGCCTTCAAAGGGCTTCTTGTGCTCCACATCCCACACGACCTGCGCCTTTTCGCCGCGACGCACGGCCGTGGGATTGCTCTTCAGCGCGATATAGGGCTGCGCGATGGTGATGTCGATGAACGCACTCGATGCGCGGATGCGACCTGCACCAAGGTAATACGAGCCACCTGCGGTCGAGGCAGTCATGGCGAGGCGATACGTGCCCGGCGCGGCCGAGGTGCTGGCGCTAAGGCGAAGTGCGCCTTCGTTTTTGCCCGCAGGGATGGTGAGCGTGGGCTCGCCTTCGACTCCGGGCGGCACCCAGTCGAACTGATGCTCGATGGCTTCATCAAAGCCGGGCTTGCGCGTGATTTTGACCGGCAGCGTGAGTTCGCCATTCTGGGAAAGAGGGATCGTCGGCTGCTCGACGTCGATTTGATAAGGCGTCGGCTCCGTGACGGCGAAAGCATAGTCATGGACGACAAACGAATGCCACGCATGACCACCGCTGTGACCGAGGAAGGGAAACGATTGCTGCGGCCGGCTGAGAAGCGGCGTGCCATCGGTGGCTTTGCAGGTGATGGAGATGAGCGCGGTCTGCGGCTTCGTGTTAGCCTCGGCGATGAACTGCACCGGCACCTGACGCTGACCGGCAAGCACGCGTGGCGCTATCATGCGCACGCCTTTGGGCAAACCATTCACCACGAGATCGAGTTCGCCTTTGTAGCGGCTTCCAGGAGCATCAATGAGGTTCACATTCACCGTCCAGCGGCCACCTTGCGGCACGGCGATGCTGGTGAGGCGCGGACACTCGACCATGTCGATGACGCGGGCCTGGATGAAGGTGTTGATCTCATCGCGGACGGGTTCGACCTCGATTCGGTAAACGGAAGTCGGATCGCCGAGGCCACGCATGTCGGTGATGTTGATGAGGTAATCGCCATCCGTCTTCGGCTCCCAAATCACCGCCGGGTCCATGAGTTCCTTCCGCTGAATCTGCCGCGACATGGCCCACAGATCGCGATCCGTGAGTGCCGAGTCATCAGCGGTGATGTCATCGGTTTCAGCATCCGCTTTGCGAATCGTGAGCCGTGGATCGAGGGGTGTGCCGAGCGAACGAGCAAACACTCGCACGCGCCAACGATCACCCGCCTTGGCTTTCACGCGGAAGCTGTCGGCATCGCTCGCTGCTTCGATTTTGCCATTCAAAGAGGCGGGAAGAGCGCTGACGGCAGTTTCATCGGCGTCGTTGGCTTCAAGCACGTTGGGAAACTCACTTACACGCATCAGCAGCGGCGATGGCATCGTGTCGTTGAAATGAAAATCACCCGTTTGAGCCGGAAGCGTGATTTGCATGGCCTCATCGCCTGCGGCATCCCCAAGAAGCGTTGCGGTCAGTTTTTCGCCTTTCATGCCACCAGCAGGATACACGGCCAGCGGACGATGATTCGAGCCAATGTGCGCGAGGTAGTAGCAGTTGCCGCCGGAGTTGAAGACGCGCTGTTTGACCTCGACGCGGTATTCGCCGTCAGCGGGAAGTATCGTGCTCAAAACAGGGTCTTGCAGATGCAGGGCGCTGTCGTCATTGCGAGCGAGTTCTTTGCCGCTGGCATCGAGAATGCGTGCGGTGAGGTCGAACTCGGAACCGGCGTAAAACTTCTCGGTGAGCCACACGGAATCGACTTCCACGGAGAGATGCTCGCCTTTGCGGCCCGTGACGCGATACACATCGACATCGCCGACTTGATTCGTGTCCATGCGACCGAGAACCGCGCTGTTCATCGGCACTGTTTGGTCTTCCTGCGCTTCTTTGACGATGGGAAACCGCGTCACGGCGAAGGTGCTGAGCGTGGTCAGCTCCGTGGCTGTGCGCAGCTTGAACGGATGGAGTCCGAGCGGGCAATCGACGTCGATTTGGAACTTCGCCATGACGTTGCCTTCAATGAAGCCGCCGTGGATCGTGCTGCGAGGCTCAGGCAGCAACGGCAGGCTCTTCAACTCCACACAGCGGATGCCAGGCCGATAAAAGAGGGCCTCTTTCGCCTCCTTGATGAAGGAGCCTTCAATCGTGACCTCGACCGTAGTGCCGCGCTGACCTGCACGAGGCGTGACATACTCAATGTGATGCACCATCGGGCCTGCAAGCGCCGAGGTGAGCAAACACGATGAACCGATAAGAGCAGCAAAGAGGCGCATAACGACTAGGAGATGATTCCCTTCACGATTTTGCCACCATTGACGATCTCAATCGGCCGTGTGCCACCGAAGGCGGAGAGTTCCTGGTTCGAGTCGATGCCGAGTTGGTTGTAAACGGTGGCGAGGAAGTCTTCGAGCTTCACTTCGTCACGCGCAGGCTCGGCGGCGGTCGCGTCGGAGGCACCGTAGATCTGTCCACGCGTGATGCCGCCGCCCGCGAGCAGCATGGAATACACACGCGCCCAATGGTCGCGCCCATTGCTGGTGTTCACCTTTGGCGTGCGGCCAAACTCCGTGGTGACCATGACAAGCGTGCTGTCGAGCAGGCCACGCTGATCGAGATCGGTGATGAGGCCGCTGATCGCGTGATCGAGCGCCGGCATGTGCTCCGTGCAGGTGCCTTTGATGTCCACATGCGAGTCCCAGGAGCCGTAGTTCACGCTGACAAAGCGCACGCCAGCCTCCACCAGACGACGTGCGAGCAACAAGCGCTCACCCACCGCCGCAGGTGCCTTTTGCTTCAACTCATAACCGCGACCGTAAAGCTCGCGCATCGCGTCATTCTCATCGGCCAACGAGAAGGCCTTCCGTGCCGCATCCGAGGTCAGCAGCGAGTAGGCGTTCTTGTAGAAGTCATCCATCGTGTTCAGCTTGTCGATGTCGGCATCCAGCTTGCGGAGTTGCGCTTCCACGATGTCACGCGCCGCTTTACGCCGCTCAAACTGCTGCATCGAGATGTCTTTCGGAATGCTGAAGTCGCGCACCTGAAACTCGCCCTTGGCCCCTGGATCGGCGTTCAGCTGAAACGGGCCGTATTTGCTACTCAGGAAGCCCGTGCCGCCTTCAAAGCCACGCATGGATGGAACCGCCACATACGGCGGCATTTCCTTCCGCGATCCAAACAGATGTGACACCACGCTGCCCATCTGCGGGTAGTCGATGACCGTCGTCGGCGTGTAGCCGGTGAAGAGATGATACGTCGCCTGCTGGTGGTCTGGGATCTTGCCCACCACGGAGCGCACAATGGTCAGCTTGTCCGCCACCTTGGCCAGACGCGTGAAGTTATCGCTGAAGACCTCGCCCGTGTTCGTCTTCGTCACGCCAAACGCCCCGCGATACTCCGACGGTGCCTCCGGCTTCGGGTCCCACGACTCCTGCTGCGACATCCCGCCCGGCAGATTGAGATGAATGATGCTCTTCGCCTTCCCCTCCTTGAAAAATCCCGGCTCCACTGTCGCGCGAGCCTCATGCTTCAGCAGATCCACCATGCTCAGCCCCAAGGCGCTGCAAACGCCAATGCGCATTGCTTCACGACGCTGGAAGTTCATTTGTCGAAAGCCGGAGCAGCCGGCGGAAGTGGATGGTTTCATGATGAGAATACTGACCGAAGTGGATGCATTTGTCTTTCATTGAGAACCAAAGCTCATGGCTCTGCAGAAGTCCTGACCCAGATCCAGGTGCATGTTTGAATAGCGAATCAGATTGAAGTTTGATATATGATCCTTCGGCAGCCCAAAATGTACATCATTTCAGGCGATTTGCGGCTATCTAGATTAGAGCCTCACTAACGCATTTTGGTATTATGAGTCTTTTTCAATTTCGACGGATTAGGTCCATTGGATTCTAGGTCTGGTTGCCTGCAAGTATAGCTCCCTGAATTCTTGTCACGGCTTGACCATCAAGGCCGCCACCGCTAGCCTGATGGCCCTAACCAATCCTTCAATACCCTCACTATGGACATCGTCAGACTCGGCATCGTTGGCCTCGGAAACATGGGCAAAGCCCATCTCGCAAACATTCGCGCCGGCAAAGTGCCCGGACTCAAAGTCACCTGCCTCTGCGAGAGTCACGGCACCATCCCTCCGCTTCAGGAAGGTGAGCACGCTTTCACCGATGTCAGCGCCATGATCAAATCTGGCCACATCGACGCCATCCTCATCTGCACGCCGCATTTCAGCCACACCACCATCGGCATCGAGGCGCTGCAAGCCGGACTCCACGTCCTGGTCGAAAAACCCATCTCCGTTCACAAGGCCGACTGCGAGCGCCTCATCGCCGCCCACACGGACAAAACAAAGGTCTTCGCCGCCATGTTCAACATGCGCACGAATGCCTGCTTCAAGAAAGTGAAGGACCTCATCGATAGCGGCGAACTCGGGGCGATCCGCCGCGTGCATTGGGAAGTCACCAACTGGTTCCGCACCAACTACTACTACGCCACCGGCGGCTGGCGCGGCACCTGGAAGGGCGAGGGTGGCGGCGTGCTCATGAACCAGTGCCCACACAATCTCGACCTCTTCCAGTGGATGTTCGGCATGCCGCAAAAGGTCCGTGGTTTCTGCCAGTTCGGCCGCTTCCATGAGATCGAAGTCGAGGACGATGTCACCGCCGTGCTACAATACGACAACGGCACCACCGCCACCTTCGTCACCTCCACTGGCGAGGCCCCAGGCGTGAACAAGCTGGAAATCACCGGTGAGCAGGGACGCCTCACCGTCACCGACGGCAGCAAAATTCACTTCCAGCGCAACCGCCAGCCCATGAGCAAATTCTGCATGGAGGCCGAAGCCGCCTTCGCCATGCCTGAATCCTGGCACATGGACATCCCTGTTTCGGACAGCGGCGGCCAGCATGTGGAGATCCTGCAAAACTTCACCAACGCCATCCTCAAAGGTGAAAAGCTCCTCTCCCCCGCCGAGCAGGGCATCTTCAGCGTCGAGCTGGCGAACGCCATCCTCCTCAGCACTTGGCAGGACAAAGCCATCGAACTCCCCATGAGCAGCGCCGACTACGAGCGCATCCTCATCGAGAAAGGCGAAAAGAGCACCTTCCAGAAAACCAAAGTCGTCGCCAAAGCCAGCGCCGATGACTTCGCGAAGAGCTTCCGATAATCCGACGAAACTCCCCTCCCCTGCCCCGATGCGCCCCAAGCCATCGGGGCTTTTTGTGAAAACCTAATTCTTCGAATCAAAGCCCCAAATCAATGACGAGAATGGACCAGCATCAGTTTAGCCTTGAGCAGAACCCGTTCTCTTGAGTGTCGTCGACATGGCTTTTCTCCATAAATAAACATGACCTTGCCTTCTCGCCCAAACGACAGCTTGGATGAAAAGAAGCTGCCTGTAGCCGAGTTGGCCATGAAATGGTCTTGCCGCGGAGCCTTTGGTTGGTTGTTCGGACTTGGTGTAATGGGGCTAGTTTTAGCAGTGACCAAGGGTAAAGCTCCATCTTCTATTCCCCCTGGATCATGGGTAGAACTTGCACTCGTATATCTGACATGGTTCTGGGTTTTTGCGTGGCCATTGTTTTCGCTAGCTGCGCTACCCTATGCGTCATTCCTCACTTTCCGTACTTTCTGGGAGCCTGAAAGCCAGAAGCAACGCTGGTATGCTATGGCCATCAATTTCCTCGCTTGGGGACTGGGGGGTTGCCTTCGCTAGTCGTGTTGGCATTCGCAGTAGAGGGCCTTCTCTCATAGTTACTCAAAGCGTTCCACATGGAACATTTCCGCCTGTCCCCTGCCCTTCTCATGGCTTGAGCAATCAGCTCTATCCTCTATCTTCGACCCTCCATTTCGCCTTTTTTAAACTCCATGTCTTCCCTCTACACCTTCCCAAAACAATACGATGTCATCGTCTGCGGCGCTGGCCATGCGGGCGTGGAGGCAGCGATGGCGGCGGCTCGGCTGGGTTGCCAGACAGCGATCCTTACCCAGAACCTCGACACCATCTCGCAGATGTCCTGCAACCCGGCTATCGGGGGGCTCGCGAAGGGGCATGTGGTTCGTGAGATCGACGCGCTGGGCGGGGTCATGGGGCTAAACACGGACGCCACGGGTATCCAGTTCCGAATGCTGAACGCCAAGAAAGGCCCCAGCGTCCAGGCTCCACGCGCTCAGTGCGACAAGAAAGCCTACCAGTTCCGCATGAAGTGGCTGATCGAGAATCAGCCGAACCTCGACATGCACCAGGGGAACGCGGCTGAGATCTTGGTCGAAAACGATGTCGTCACCGGCATCCGCACTAGCCTCGGGATGATCTACCGGGCCAAATCCGTGATCATTTCCTCCGGCACTTTCATGCGCGGACTACTCCATGTCGGCCTCCAGAACCAGGCCGGAGGTCGCATGGGCGACAGCATTTCCACCCTGTCCGACAGCCTGAAGCAGCTCGGATTCGAGATCAAACGCTTCAAAACCGGCACCCCCTGCCGTATCAACAGCCGGAGCATCGACTTCTCCAAGTGCGAGATCCAGCCCGGTGATACCCCCGCTCCACCCTTCTCCTACCTCTCCGGAATCGTCCCAGAGGACCCGGAAGGCGACTCCGATACCGGTCCGCCCCAGTTCACGCTGAACTTCTGGCAGCCAGATAAGTTCCACGTGGAACAAATTCCCTGCTGGATCACCTACACGAACCCCCAGACCCACGACATTATCCGGGCGAATCTGGACAAATCCCCCATGTATTGTGGGCGGATCGAGGGCGTTGGCCCCCGCTATTGTCCCTCCATTGAGGACAAGGTGGTGCGCTTTGCGGAGAAGGAACGGCACCAGGTTTTCCTGGAACCTGAGGGCCGCCACACCCGCGAGTTCTACATCAACGGCGTCTCCACTTCCCTGCCCTACGAGGTTCAGCACGACTTCATCCGCTCCATCACCGGCTTGGAGAAGGCCCAGATCATCCGCCCCGGCTACGCGGTGGAGTATGATTACTG
>JAGKWZ010000491.1 GCA_021151605.1 Verrucomicrobiaceae bacterium | reverse complement strand
CGTGAGGATCTGGTCGAGCTTCTTCTCGAGGTCGGCGGTGCCTTGGGCGCTGACTTTGCCGGCGAGCAGCTTCAGGAGGTCGGCATCGGCTTTGGCGGCGTTGTAGGCTTCCATGCCGGCGATGGCTTCGATGCGGCGCACGCCAGCGGCGACGGCTCCTTCGGCGACGAGGCGGAAAAGGCCGATCTCGCCGGTGTGGCGGGTGTGGGTGCCGCCGCAGAGTTCCATGCTCCAACCATCAAGCGCATGCGCTTTGCCGCCGATCTGCACGACGCGGACGTTCTCGGGGTATTTTTCGCCAAAGAGCTGCATGATGCCGCTGTTGGCCTTGGCGTCGGTGTAGGGCACTTCGGTCCAGGAAACGATGTCGTTGGCGACGATGCGCTCGTTGACGAGTTTTTCGATGTCGGCGAGCTGCGCGGGGGTCAAAGCAGCGCTGTTGAAGTCGAAGGTGAGCTTGTCCGGCGTGACGTTGCTGCCTTTCTGCGTGGCGTCCTGGCTCACGACCTCGTGCAACGCCCAATGCAGGATGTGCGTGACGGTGTGGTGTCGCTCGATGGCGTGACGGCGGGTGGCATCGACGGCCACGCGGACGCTGGAGCCGACGGAGGGGGCGTCTTCGCCTTCGATGAAGTGCAGCCAGGTGTTGCCGACTTTCGTCGTGCTGGAGATGGGGAAGGCGTTCGCGCCGATGATGATCTGGCCGCTGTCGCCGATCTGACCGCCCATTTCGGCGTAGCAAACGCTGGAGTCGAGCACCACCGCCGTCTTGTCCTTCATGGCGACGACTTCGAGCACCTTCGCGTCGGCTTCGAGTGTGTCGTAACCGATGAACTTGGTGGCGTCCTTGGTTTCGATCTCGCTGACGGAGACGACGTTCTTCTTCATGGCGGCACGGGCGCGAGCACGCTGCTCTTCCATGAGTTTTTCGAAGCCTTCGGTGTCCACCGTTACGCCGCGTTCGCGGGCTACCAGCTCTGTAAGGTCCAGCGGGAAACCGAATGTATCGTAAAGCTGGAAAGTAAGCGCTGCTGCAAGCTCGATTCCTTTAGGTCCAAATGTAACCGCAGGTTCAAATCGATCGCCAACCTTAATTCGCAGTGAAGCGAGGCCAAAATCTCCAGCCGTCGCCAAGTTACGCTTATGTTCAGCCAGCGATTCATGAGCATCACGGATGTATCCTTCAATTAGCGACATACCGTTATCCAGCGTCCGATTAAACGCCTCCTCCTCCAGCTTCAGCACGGCTTTGACCTGCTCTTTCTTCACGCGCAGCTCAGGGAACACGTCACCCATGTGCGCGGCGAGGACATCGACGAGTTTGTAGAAGAAGGGTTCTTTGAACTCGAGCGTGCGGCCATACTTCACGGCGCGGCGGAGGATGCGGCGGAGGGTGTAGTTGCGGTCGCTGTTGCCGGGCTGGATGCCGTCGGCGATGGAGAAGCTGAGGGTGCGCAGGTGATCGGCGATGACGCGGAAGGCGACGTCGATCTTTTCCTGCTCGGTGACGGGGATGACGTGGCCCTGCTCGTTCGGTTTCGGCAGCGTGCTCTGGTAGTGCTTGCCGCTGAGCTTCGTCAGCTCATCGAAGATGGGTTTGAAGACATCCGTGTCGTAGTTGCTGATCTTCGCGGTTTCGAAGTCGGTGAAGTTTTTGGTGCCCTGGATGATGCTGGTGAGGCGCTCGAAGCCCATGCCGGTATCGACATGCTGCGCAGGCAGCGGGGTGAAGGTGCCATCAGGGTTGGCGTTGTATTGGATGAAGACGTTGTTCCAGATCTCGATGCAGCTGGCGTCGCTGCCATTGACGAGCTTCGCGCCTTCACGCTGGCGGTCTTCGCTCAGCTCGATGGGGCCGGGGGTGAGGTCGATGTGGATCTCGGTGCAAGGACCGCAGGGGCCGGTGTCGGCCATCATCCAGAAGTTGTCCTTCTTGTTGCCGTTGACGATGTGGATGTCGGGATCAAGGCCGACGGAGCGGAATTTTTCAGCCCAGAGGTTCCAGCTTTCTTCATCGCGGTCAGCGGGGTCGCCTTTGTCTTTGTTTGGCTGGTAGATGGTGGCGAAGACGCGGCTCGGGGGGAATTTGAAGCGCTCGACGATGAGCTCCCAGGACCACGAAATGGCCTCTTTTTTGAAGTAGTCGCCGAAGGACCAGTTCCCCAGCATCTCGAAGAAGGTGTGGTGATAGGTGTCGAGGCCCACGTCTTCGAGGTCGTTGTGCTTGCCGCCGGCGCGGATGCACTTCTGCGTGTCGGCGGCACGAGTGGGCAGGCCTTTGTGCAACACGCCGGGCCAGGTATCCACATCCGCGCTGCGCTCGCCGAGGAAGATGGGCACGAACTGGTTCATGCCCGCATTGGTGAAGATGCGTGCGCCGTCGCGGCTGGTGTAGCCCACATTGTCACTGGGGACGATGGTGTGCTGCTTCGACTTGAAGAAATCGAGGAAGGTCTGGCGGATCTGGGCGGCGGTAGGGACGGCGGACATGGGCGGGAAAGAGGGCGCGGAGAATGGCGAGGGAGGTGGAGGGGTCAAGAAGTCAGGGTTTGGAGGTCAGGCTTTGCCAAAGAGGAGTCTGCCAAGCCCCTAGCTCTCCCTGTGGAACTCTTGAGCATTGCCTAAAATTTTCCGAAGAGGATCACGCATTCAACGCCTCCCACATTTTCGTTGTAAAGCCCAGAATATGAATCCTTTACGCACAATTCACTCCCTTAATAAACCTTCACAAGTCCAGGAA
>JAGKWZ010000490.1 GCA_021151605.1 Verrucomicrobiaceae bacterium | reverse complement strand
GCATTAAATCGCAGGGCGCGAGCATGTCGAACTCCGTACATCATTAAAATCCATTCGGGCCAGTTCCCTGATTCACCTCCCTGCTTGCCGGAAAGGGGCGAAGGTCTCAGGATGCTGGGCATCGATCATGACCCGCCTTTTTCTCCCGACCTCAGCCGCCCTGCTCATCCTGAGCGCCACGTCCCTTTGGGGAGCTGACTTCCCTGCCCTCTACAATTCCGACCCCGGCGATGCCCAGCCACCGACGCCCCAAGAGTCGCTGATGATGCTAAAACTCCCGCCGGGCTTCAAAGCGACACTCTTTGCCGCCGAGCCGGACGTTCAGAATCCCATCGCCATGGCCTGGGATGCCAAGGGGCGGATGTGGGTGGCGGAGAACTACACGTATGCGGAGCGGCAGAAGCGCTTCGACCTGGGGCTGAAGGATCGGGTGATCATCCTGGAGGACAAAGACTGGGATGGCGTAGCGGAGACGCGGAAGGTTTTCACGCAGGACGTGCAGATGCTGACCAGCGTGGAGGTCGGTCGCGGCGGCGTGTGGCTGATGTGCCCGCCGCAGGTGCTTTTCATCCCAGATCGCAATGGTGATGACATCCCGGATGGCGAGCCCGAGGTGGTGCTGGATGGCTTCACGGTGGCGAAGGACAACTACCACAACTTCGCCAATGGCCTCCGCTGGGGCCCTGATGGCTGGCTTTACGGTCGCTGCGGGCATTCCTGCCCCGGCAGGCTCGGTGTGCCCGGCACGCCGGACGAGCAGCGCATCCCGATGAAGGGCGGCATCTGGCGCTTTCATCCCGAGCGGAAGATCGTCGAAGTGCTGACCCACGGCACCACGAATCCCTGGGGCCATGATTGGGATCAAAACGGCGAGCTGTTCTTCATCAACACCGTCACCGGCCATCTCTGGCACCTCATCCCCGGCGCCCATCTCGTGGACTCGAACACGATGAATCCCCTGATCTATGAGAAGCTCGACACCATCGCCGATCACTACCACTACGACCGCACGGGTGCCTGGAGCGAGTCCCGCGATGGCAAAGCAAACCACCTCGGCGGCGGCCACGCCCACATCGGCATGATGATCTATCAGGGCGACCAATGGCCGGAGCAGTATCGCAACAAGCTCTTCACCCTGAATATGCACGGTCGCCGCGCGAATGTGGAGCGCCTGGAACGCAACGGCAGCGGCTATGTCGGCAAACACGAGCCCGATGTCTTCCTCACCGACGATCCCTGGTTCCGAGGCATCGAGATCAGCACCGGCCCCGACGGCAGCGGTTTTATTTTGGACTGGAGCGACACCGGCGAATGCCACGAAAGCACCGGCGTGCATCGGACGAGCGGGCGGATTTTCAGGATCAGCTATGGGGAGGTGAAGAAGCCGGATGTCCCGTTCTCGTGGCGGAAGCCACGTCCGAAAGGTGACTTCTACTCCGGCAAAGAGGAGTTCCGGTCACTTGCCATTCGCGAACGAACTGATTTATGGCCTCTTGACCTCATTAACGGAGAACGGCCAGCCAAAGCAAGTAAGCGGCTTGAAGATCGCCCACTTTTTGAGCAGCTCTTAGCGATGGCAAAATCCGACAAGTCCAGCCTCGTCCACCTCACCCTCGCCAGCACGCTCCAGCGCCTGCCTTTAAGCCGACGCCCCGAACTCGCCATAGAGCTGCTGAAGCACGCGGAGTATGCCGACGATCCCTTCCTGCCGCACATGGTCTGGTTTGGCATCAGCCCGCTGGCGAAGCATGATCCGGCAGCGCTGGTGAAGATCGCCCAGCATTGCATCTGGCCGAAGACGCTGAAGTGGATCGCCCGCAGTCTCGCCACGCAGCCAGAGCACCTGAATGCGTTGCTGACGAGCGCGAAGCCTGAGCAGGCGGCGAACATCCTGGAGGGGATGTCGGAGGCCTTCGAAGGTCTGCGCAAGGTGTCGAAGCCGGAGGCTTGGGATGAGTTCGTAGTTCGGGCTTCAGCCCGTGCTGGGAGTGCCGAAGAACGGGCTGAAGCCCGAACGACGAACTCAATCCGTGACCTCTCCATCCTCTTCGGCGATGGCCGCGCTTTGGATGACGTGAAAAAGATCGTGCTGGATGCCCAGGCGGAGATTTCCACCCGCGAGGCCGCTTTGAAAACACTGATCGAGGCCCGTCCTGCCGACTTGCGCGCGGTTTGTGAAGGCCTGCTCGACGTGCGTGGGCTGAACGTGACTGCCGTGCGCGGGCTGACGCTCTTTGATGACCCAGCCATCGGCCAACGACTGGCGAAGGACTACCGCAAGTTCGCCCCTGCCGACCGCCCCGCCGTGCTGGACGCGCTCGTCTCCCGCCCCACCTGGGCCGCTGCGATGCTGGAGAGCGTGGGCAAAGGCCAGATCGCCCGCACGGAGGTCACCGCCTTTCATGCCCGGCAGATCCGCGATTTCAAAGACGACGCTCTCACGAAGAAGCTGACCGAGGTCTGGGGCGAGCTGCGCGAGTCCGCTGCCGATAAGAAACAACTCATCGAGAAGCTCAAGAAGCAGCTCGATGCCCCCACTTTGGCGAAAGCCAATCTCAGCCAAGGTCGCGTGCTCTTCACCGCCATCTGCGGCGCCTGCCACCAGATGTATGGGCAGGGCGGCAAGATCGGCCCCGACCTCACCGGCAGCGGTCGGTCAAACCTCGACTACCTGCTGGAAAACATCGCCGACCCCAGTGGCGTGGTCAGTGCGGACTACCGCATGAGCCTGCTCACGCTCAA
>JAGKWZ010000143.1 GCA_021151605.1 Verrucomicrobiaceae bacterium | reverse complement strand
CCATCAATGATGGGCGCTTCATTGCGCGGGAGGAATTCGCTCGCGGCTTGCAGCGCAGGCTCCAGCAGGTGCTCGCTGAGCAGATCGCCGCTGGCGAAGCCGTAGCAGCCGTCGGAGGTGTCATCGGAGTGCAGTGAGACGATGCCGTCGTATTTTTCGCGGCGCAGTTCGCTCTCCAAATAGACGATCTCCGGCTCGGTGGAGCCAAACCAGAACTCGCGATTCAAATCGAGGCCGCTGTGGCTGTGACGCGTGCCGAGCGCGAGGCCGGTGGGATTGCAAATCGGGTAAAAATGCAGCTCGTAGTCGTGCAGCTCCTCCGGCTTCTCCGCGGCCCAGCGGATGAGTTCCTGCGTGGCGAGCGTGCCAGCTTCCTCATCGCCGTGAATGCCGGCGAAGATGCCAATTTTGATGCCGTAACCCGGTTTGAGCGGCTTGCTGACGATCTTCGGAATGAAGATGCCTTGTTGCTCGCTCGGGTGGATTTCAGTCATCAGTCGTGAGGATGGCAGTGGGATGATGCCGCGCTGAAACGCGTGCCTGCCGGTGAATTGCAAATGGGATGGGAGTGTCATGGTTTCAAGCGTAGAACGAGTTTTCTAACTCGTTGAGGTTTGGGCATGGCGGTGAAGCTGAACGAGTTGGAAAACTCGTTCTACGGCTGGTAGATCTGGTCAAAGATGCCGCCCTCATCGAAGTGCTTCTTCTGCGCCTTGCCCCAGCCGCCGAAGTCGCCGTCGATGGTGACGAGCGTGAGCTTGGGGAAGCGGGCTGGCGTGATGATCTTCGTCTGGCCGGGAAACTCACGCTGGATGAGCCAGGCCTCGTTTTCCCAAGAGAGAAACACATCGCCGATGCCACGTTGAGCAAAGGTCGTCGTCGAAGCACGAGCGCCGGTATCGAGCACGGGCACGTTCTTGAAGAGCGCGGCGATGAAGTCCTTCGCCTTGGCTTCGCTGCCGTATTTCTTCAGTGCGTAGGCCCAAGCAGCGAGGTAGTTCCACCGCGCACCACCGGAGGTCTTCGGATTCGGTGTGACGACATTCACGCCGGGCTTCACGAGGTCATCCCAGTCCTGGATGTTCTTCGGATTATCCTTCCGCACGACGAACACGATGGTGCTCGTGTAAGGGGCGCTGCTGTTTGGCAGGCGCTTCTGCCAGTCCTTCGCGATCAAGCCGGCCTGCTGACCGATCACATCAATGTCACCGGCGAGCGCCAGCGTGACAACATCGGCTTCGAGGCCGTCGATGACAGCGCGGGCCTGTTTGCCAGAACCGCCGTGGGATTGGTCGATGCTGACTTTTTTGCCTGCGGTGGCTTTGTAGTGCTTCGCGAAGGCTTTGTTGAACTCGGCGTAGAGCTCGCGAGTCGGGTCGTAGGAGACGTTCAGCAGCTCGAAATCGGCGGCGTGAATAGTGAGACTGAGAAGAAGGGCGGAGAGGATGGAGATGGATGTTTTCATGATGACTTGAATCTTGAGTTTGAGGATGTGGATGGATCAGAAGAAGCGGTGACTGAATTCGAAGTAGGCGAAGTCGGTGTCTCCAGGGCGGACACGGTTTTGGATGAAGTCCCCCGGGATAAAATGGGCGTAGCCGACGGTGATCTCCGTCTTCGGGCTCAGGGCGTAACGGGCACGGATATCGAACTCGTGGCCGACAAAGCCGCCGCTGTTGCCTGTGCGGTCACATGCATTGTTGGCACCGTTGAATCGGTCCTTGTCGCTGGCGAGCCAGTACCAACTGTAGCCAAAGTCTAAGCGCAGATTGTGTCTTGGTTTGGCCTCCACACGCAGCTTCGGCGTGCTGATGTTCTCATAGACGATGTAGTCGTTCGCCGACCACGGACGACCGAAGCCGTAGAAGCGCTCAAAGCGATTGTCTTCGTCGTCGTTCGGATCGCGATCACCACTGGCATAGCCATAGAAGGCACTGATGCGTGGCTTCCAAGGGTGCGAGGCAAGCGTGTAACCGAGTTCGACATTGCCGCCATAAGCACGGATGGAGCGGTTGCCGTTTCGCCCGAACTGATAGGTGAAACTGGCATCGTAGTCGAAGCCGCTGTTTCCCACGATTCCATAAGCACGGAGTCCTGGCGAATGAACGAGTCTCTCTGCCACTGCGCCATGAGCTGACTGATTGAGAGCCAGGTAGTAGGGCTCAAACGTGACAATGTCTGACCAGCGGCGCCAATGACCGATGGCACCATAAAGCCACTTTTGTTCGGTGGGTTCATCCCACTCATACTTCAACCTTTCCAGTGGCTGCAAGGCGAGTAGGTCGAGCTGCCAGTCATTGCTTTCCTGACCGAGGCTGCCGTGAAATCCCTGGAAGGTGTTCGTGGTGTTGCGCCACTGGTTGTTGCCAATCAGGCGGCGGTCGAGGAACTCGAAGTTGTGAATGCCATAGCGCATGCTGAGCGGTCGGGGATTGCCGATGGCATCGTGGCCGAGCAGATCCTTGAAGTACAGTTCGCCGTAGAGCCGGATGAACTCGAACTCGTTCACATCGCGGTTGTCGCGCGGGTAGTTCGAGTTGTAGCGGCGGGCGTCCTGCATCTCCGCCGCGAAGCGGAGGGGTTCAGCGATCTCTTTGATGCCGATGTAGGCCCGCGTGCGGTGCAGCCACGGCTCATCGAGGCCCGCTTGCGCTCGGCGGATGTCGTCATCGCGATACTCGTAACGAAAACGGTAATCGAGGCCCACATCGAGCCAGTTCACATTCAGCAGCGAGTCGATGCCGAGCTCGCTCACACTCCGCGCATACTTCGGCGGATCAGGATCACGCGTGGTGCTGTAGCTGAGCGGGTTTTGATAAAAGGTGCCGCGTGTGAGCTTGGGGGCTTCGTAATCCTCCGCGAAGGCTGGTGAGGCGATTAGGAGGAGTGCGGCGAGGAATGGAACGTGTCGTTTTCTGAGGTGCTTGGCGTTGGAGTGCATGGTTCTTGCGGGCGTCGGCTTCCGGTGGTCCGGTCGGCGTCAGCAAGAGTGTTTTCGGAGGCCCCTGCGGGTGCAGTAGGCGGAAAGGGAATCAAGGCCGCGAAGAGCGGCGTGGGGCGGGGACTTCGTCCGCGGCGAAGCGGGTCTTTTCCGTGCTTTCGACCTGCGTGACGCGTCCTTCATGAACGACGATCTGCACGGAGCCGAAGCGCATGGCGGCGACTTTCTGGCGGACGATTTCGAGCCAGGGCTCGATGGAAGATGGGGCAAGGGACTGGCTCATGGCTCATCAGATGGCGGGTGAGATCAGCGCGGCGAGGAAGCCGTCGGCGGGATCAGAGTGAAGAGGAAGTTTGCTGCGCCTCATGCCAAATACATTCTCTTTTATAATACACTCCGCAAGTAGGAATTATAATTTATTTCAAACTACCTGCGAGTCGTCCTCGCCTTCACTCTCCCATTATCCGTGCCAGAGGTTGCCTTCGTCTGACCGGCGATCTGCGATGATTCGCAGCAACTTTACTTCATTCAGAATTTGATCCCTGTGCGGATGCCAAACGTGCATGGCGCACCGGCTTCACCAACCAACCGTGGCGTGCCAAAGATGGGGTAATTCATGGCGACTGGAATGTAGTCCGTGTTGAAGGCATTGTTCACGAAGAACTCGGTGAACCACGAATCCCGACGGATGCCGAGACGGAAATTCGCCAGCGTGAAGGCATCCTGGCCAGAACGGTTCTGCGGCGTGTACTCAAAGGCTCCGATGAATTGCACCTCCGCACGGGCATAAAGGGTGAGGCGACGACTCAGAGGCAGGTTTGCGATCGCCCCGAAGGTGACATTGTAATCCGGTGCGTATGGCAAATTCCGGCCACTGATGTCATCTCCACCTTCGCCCGAGCCTGCACGGAACTGGGTGTCCTGCCAGCTCGCACTGCCAAAGAGGCTGAGACGGTTGCTGTAGCGGTAGTTCAGAGCCATTTCCACGCCCTGAGAAGTGGCAGCACCGGCATTGTCGATGAAAAGGCCCCCTGCCCCGCCCAGCTGCGCGAGCTGCATGTCCTGCCAGTCGGTGTAAAAGGCGGCCAGCGTGTAATCGAGACGATTCTTGAAGGCCTGTCCCTTCAGTCCGAGTTCGTAGTTCCAGGTGCGCTCTTCTTCATATTCAGCGGGACTATCGACATTGAATCCACCAGCCTTGTAGCCGCTGGAGAGGCTGGAGTAGGCCATGAGATCGGGTTTGAATCGATATGACAGCGCCAGCTGAGGCGAGAGGGCAGCAAAGCTCCGACTGTCATCCACGCGACTGGTGCTGCCTGGCACGATGTTCAGGCTGCCACCGGCCTCCTTGTTCTCCAAATCTAGCCGCAGCCCCACCAGCAGGTCCAGCTTACCCCACATCGTCAGGATTCCCTGCCCATAAAGGCCAAGGCCGATGTCCTGAAACTCCGCCTGGGTAAAGGACTCCGCCACAGGCAGGAAACCCAGGTCCTGAGTGTTGGAGATGTTCTGCTCATGATGGCTGTAGAAAAAGAATGCACCTGCCTGCCACTGCAGGCTGGCCTGCTTGCAGAGCACGATGGGTCTGCCCTCGGGATTCTTGAAGCGGAACTCCTGCGTGAGCGTGAACATGTCCTCCCTGCGGCGGAGGATGAGCAGCGGCAGGTCGCTATAATCGAAGTCGCTCACATCTTCCGTATCCCACCAAACCAGTCCCGTGGTGGAGATGAGATCGAAGTCTTCAGCATGATAGATGACCTGAAGGGTGGGCTGGATGACATCACGCTTTGTGTGGCCATAAAAGTTGCTCGTCAGCTTCCGCTCACGGCTGCGCAGCTTGGTCACATCTTGCAGCGCATAGTCGCCATCCTCCGCAGATTCGGCGGCGAGGATGAAGCGGACTTCCAGGTTGTCATCCGGCTGCCAGAGGAGCTGTGCTTTGCCAAACCAGGAGCTGCGGTTGTCGATGTCGCGCCCTGTGGCCAGATCCTCGGAGAAGCCATCGCGTTCCCGGTGTCCGCCAGCGAAGCTGAAGCCAAGCTGGTCCTGAATGAGCGGTCCCGTGACACTACCCCGGAAGTCATAGAGATTGTAGTTCCCAAAGGTGGACTCAGCGGTGCCGCCCCAGGTCGTCAGGGACGGCCGACGGCTGGTGATGCCGATGAGCCCGCCAGAGGTGTTCCGGCCAAAGAGCGCCCCAGCGGGCCCACGAACAAAGTCGATCTGCTCCACATCGAGCAGCTCCAGGCTGCTGGAATTGGCGCTGAACTGCGGGACGCCATCGATGAATGTGGTGACACCGGGATTCATGGGCGATCCACCGACGCCGCGGAAGGCAGGCTGGCTGAACCGCCGGGCAGAGAGTTCATTGAAAAACACCCCTGGTGCATGGATCGCGGCATCCCTGACCGAGCGCACCGCTGCAGAATCCAGGAAGGCGGCATCACTGACGGTGACGCTGAGAGGCAAATGGCGCAGATCTCGGTCCAGCTTGGGCGTGGCTGACTTCAGCGACTCCACTTCCCGCACCTCACGCGCCACAGGGATGGGCACAGCGCAGCAGGGACTTGGCTTGACCGGACTAGTCTGGGCACTCAGCGCCGGAGCGAGACAAAGGCTGGTGAGAAGGCAGCAGGGGAGACGGAGAGCGGACATTCATCTGCTTTATGAAACTCAAGAAAGGCTGGCAATGCCTTTTCACTAGATTTGCAGGACGGGGCCGGAATTTGTCTCTGTTTTGAGGCAATGCCTCAACCCCGGAAGACCATGGCGGGCTCAAGTCTCGCCACCCGCCAGATGCCGAGCAGGGAGGAAAGACCGCAGATCAGCAGGATCACGACGAAGACGGCGGGCGGGACGATCTCCGGCATGAAGAAGGGCGGCTGCTCATTTTTCAAAGCAGGGATGGCAAAGCGGGCAGTGAAGAAAAGGCCGATGCCGTAGCCGATGAACCCGACCGTGAATGCCTGGGTGAGCAGCATGAGGCAGAGCGTCCAGGTGGAGGCTCCCATGGCTTTCAGAGCGCCGAGGTGCTTCATGTTTTCCAGCACAAAGCTGTAGAAAGTCTGGCAGGAGATGGCCATGCCGACGATGAACCCGATCACGACGGTGATGCCAAAGGAAAAGGGGATGCCGGTGTTCTTCACATACCACCAGACCGTGGAGTAATTGAAGTCCCCTTCCCCGTGCTCGAAGCCACGGTTGAGGTAGGCTTTCAAACCGGTCTCCTTCTGGATGTCGGCAGCGCATTGGCCCTCAGTCACGCCTTCCCGTGGGGCAGCGATGACGGCGGAGAGCATCTTCCGCTGTGGCGGGGCATATTGCAGGGCGCGCTCGTAGGTCGTCCAGACATAGGGGCCGCCGGTGAAGCTCTGCACGGTGTCGGCGATGCCGACGACGCGGGCCTCCTGGTCATTGATCTCAAACATATCTCCCATCTTCACCGCCCCTCCTTTGACCTCAGCCAGACGTTTCACAGCGAGGTCATCGATGATCACGGCATGAGGCAGGCGCAGGTCGCGGATGTCCCCCTCCTTCAGCTTCACCGGGGCTCCAGCAAAGGTGGTGGCGTCGATCCCCATGAGCTGGATGATTTTGAAGTTACCATTCCCCAGCCTCACCCGCAGGATGCCGGAGTAAATCGGTGCCGCCCAGGCCACGCTGTCCACACTGCGGACGCGGGCCACGTCGGTGTCGAGCAGTGGGTTCGTCTCATTCACCTGCTCCACCTTCGCCTCCACGACCCAAATGGGAGCAGGCACGTTTTTCAGCGTAGCTGTGGTCCAGCTCATGAGACCGCAGAACACCGCGCTCTGCTGCGCCATCAGAAAGGTGGCAAACACCAGCCCCGCCACGAGCATGAGGAACTTGGCGGTATCGCCAAAGAGCATCTTGAGGGAAAGGCGGAGCATGTAGACCGAGTTTTGAACTCGTAAACTGGTGAAGTGAGTTTTCAACTCACCTTACGCCATCGAGATAGAATCTCGATGCATGGTAGAACGAGATTGTATCTCGTAAGCTGGTGGGGTGAGTTTTTAACTCACTCATCTTCATCGAGATAGAATCTCGTTGCACCAGTCTACGAGTTGAAAACTCGTTCTACTTCGATCCACAAACTCGTTCTACCAGGGCTCTTCGTCCGCTTCTTCGGCGACGCGGCTGGTGTCACCGATCAGACGATGATTCCACCAGACGGTGCTTTCGCCATCCCAGAGGTGAGCGCGTTCGGGATTGCGCAGGGTGTATCGCATGGCTTTGAGCCAGTGAACTTCATCACGAATGATGCGATTCCAAGTGTCATGCTGCCAAAGCTGGCCCTCCTGGTGCAGCCTGAGATTGATCTCACGGGCAGTGAAGCGCTTCCAGGAATGCAGGAGGTCTTCAGGCTGGTGATCGCCAAGTGGTTGAACGACGAGGTGAACATGATTCGGCATGACGACGAGTCCATGAACCTCGCAGCGGTCGCCCTGGAAGTGGAGGAGAGCATCCGTGACGATCTGGCGGAGAGCAGGCTGTTTGAGCGGGCAGGTACCGTGACCTTCATCCAGCACGCGCTCGATCTTGCGGCAGGTGCGGAGTTGGAAGGCTTCATAGTCCTCGAAAGTGGATTCGGACACAGTGCCGCCCTTTCCCAGCTCGTGGGCGATGCGCTCGCGCATGATCTGCTGCTCACGCTGGTAATCTTCGAGCACCGCCGCTGGCAGCGAGTCATTCAGGCGGAAGGTGAGAAAGTAAGTCGCGCCGGGTTGCCTCCAGTGAGGCAGGTTTCGCTCATAGTTTCGGAACGCCCCGCGCGGGTCAAATCCCACGAAGTCTGGAGGTGGGCGGAGGCGTTCGAGATCCATGGTAAAGCGAGTTTACATCTCGTCGTAGAACGAGTTTTTAACTCGTAAACTGGTGGGGTGAGTTTTCAACTCACCCTTGATCATCGAGATAAAATCTCGATGCACCAGTGTACGAGATGCAATCTCGTTCTACTCGAGACGCGCTCGTTCTACTTCAGCGTCTGAAGATAAGCGACGAGATCGGCCAAACCCTGCGGGCCGATGGCTGCTGCGAGGCCTGGAGGCATCAGCGAGTCCTTCAGTTCCTCCTTCTTGACGATGCTGGACTTCTTGATGGGCATCGACGCTCCACCATTGATGCGCAGCGTCAGTTCATCCGCCGTTTCGCTGATGAGATAGCCCATCGCCGTCTGCCCCTCCTTCGTCGTCACGCTCAAACCTCCAAAGCTGTGCTCCACGGCGGCGCTTGGGTAGAGGATAGCTGTGAAAAGCCCCTCCTGACTCAGCTTGTTGCCGATTTGGCTGAGATCGGGGCCGAAGTTGATGAACTGGCCTTTGACCTGATGGCAGGCCACGCAACCAGCCTGCATGAACATTGCCTGGCCTTTAGCGGCATCGCCTTTGAGTTTCATGAGATCGGCGAGCGGCGGGAATTTCTCGGCGCCGAGCGCGGCGGGGAGAGGGAGTTCAGTGGCGGCTTGATTGCGCAGGCCGGCGTCGGTGCTGCGGCTGAGGGCGAGCGCGGCGGTGGTTTTGACGGTGTCGGGCAGTTTTTTCTCGCTCTGCCATTTCAGAATGGCGCGTCCGCCTTCGCTGCTGAGGGCGAGTGCCTCGACGATGCTGCGGCGCACGTCGTCGCGCTTCTCCGGCCAGAAGGCCTGGTTTAACACGGCCACGCTGGGCCGGTCGCTGACCTTGCCGAGCGCGGCGACGAGTTTCTTCGCCGAAGCGGCGTCCGCCTTCGTGAGGAAGGCCACGGTCTTGCCGACGTTCGCGGCGAGAATGCGTGCGGCGTTGATGGATTCGCCCGCATCGGGATGCGCGGTGATGTAATCGACGAGTTCCTGCTCGAACCCGGTCAAATTGAGCCGCTGCACGAGGTCGATGAACTCCGGTTTGCCGATGACAGGCTTCAGCAGCGCCTCCAGCCGCGCCTTGGCCTCGGGATTGGAGGTGATGGCATTGCGGTCGAGCAGAGCGGTGGAAGCGAGGGCGGTTTCGGCATCGGCTTTGAGGAAGATGGTCAAAGCAGCGGCAGAGACTTCGGCAGGCTGTTTGTGAGCACGAAGTTGAAGTGCCCGAAGAAAGCTCAACGAATCCAACGGCATTGATCCAAATTCTGAGGCCCTTTCACCTGCCATTTTTTCTCGGAAATCGACATGGACATCATCATTGAATCCTTCGAACCAAGACTTTAACACCGCCATCATTTCCTCCAGAGTGCCTGCCCTCCAAATTCGTCGGGATGAAAGAATTATGGGAGGCGCTACATCCGCAGGTACAGCCCGAGAGCGCTCTTTGAGAAAAAGATCAGTTGCGATACCTAAAGCTTCAATTGCCCAGCGATCCTTATCGCAATTAAGCTCGTTAAGCTGTCGTGATGCTACGTCGCTTCCATCAAACCTCAACGCAATCGCCGCTTCGCGGCGCACGGCGGGTGATTTGTCATTCACGACCTTCGCGATGACTTCGCGGAGCTTCTCAGGCTGTTTTTGCTGCCAGAGCTGGCGGGCGGCGCGGAGGGCTGTGATACGGATGTTCGGATCGTTGTCGGTGATGGCGGAAGTCAGGAGACGCTCGAAAGCTCCAGAGGACTGGAGCACTCCAGGACGCTTCGCGCCCTCGGGGGCGTCCGAGCTTCGCGGCAGCGTTTTGGAGTGCGCCGGGCCTCCGGCGCTTTCGTTTGCTGAGAGACTGGCGACTAACCACAACGCTCTCGCTCGGTGCTGTGGAACTGCCTTTTTGTTTTCAAACAAGGCTTCCAATCTAGGCAGCGCCTGATCACCCAATTGCTTCAACTTTATCCAGCCCATGTAACGCTCCGCTTCGTTCGGTGAGCAAAGTTGGTCGATGTTGAGGAGTAGATTAGCCTCTGGGTGCTTGAATTCCTTCGCCGGGTGATGGCGTTCTTTATACTTCTCCGCTGCCTTCGTCGTCACGCGGAACAACCGCCCACGCGTGACATCGCCCATGCCATGGCCGCCGACGCCGGGATCATACCAGTCGGCAACGATGAGCGAGCCATCGGGAGCGACGGCGACATCGCTGGGGCGGAACCAGCGATTCTTCGTGCCTTCGAGGATGTTGACGATCTCGGCTTTGTAACCTGCGCCGTCGGGTTGGGTGATGTAGCCGCGGACGACGTTCGGTCCGGCGTCGCAATGGAGGGGTTGGCCGTGGAAGATGCTGGGGAGAAGGTCGCCTTCATAGACTTGCATGCCGGTGGGGCTGCCTGCGCCGGTGAGAAGCATGTTCGGGACGACGCCGGGGTCGTTTTGATGCCAATGACGCTGCGGGATCTCGCTTTCCCAGCCGATGCGCGGCGTCTGCCAGCCTGCGCCGGTCATTTCGTCGGAGTAGCCGTAGTTGCCGAACTCCATGACGTAATTGATGCGCACGCCTTTGTTGCCGTCGTCGTCGTTGTCGCTCTGCCACATCGTGCCGAAGCTATCGACGGCGACTTCCCAGTTGTTGCGGAAGTTCCAGGCGAGCACTTCGACCTTGCTGCCATCCAGCTCGCAACGGAAGACCATGCCTTGCTGGTAGGGACGGTTGTTTTGGTTGGTGCATTTGACGCCGTGGATGTCGGTGATGAGTTCGCCCTTCGCATCGCAGAGCTGCTTGCCGGCGTTGCCGAAATTGAAGTAGAGGCGGCCATCGGGGCCGAAGTGGAAGGCGTGGATGCCGTGGTCGTGCTGCGCACCGCCGATCTTCGTGAACATGAGCTCCTTGCGGTCGGCTTTGTCGTCGCCATTGTCGTCGATGAGCCAGAAAACGTCGTCGCCGCAGGAGATGAGCGCTTTGTTGCCGAGGACGCAGATGCCGTGGGCGCTGTCCACATCGCGGCCCTGGTGGAAGACGGTGGATTTGTCCGCCTTCGCGTCGCCATCGGTGTCTTCGAGGATGAGGATGCGGTCGCCCTCGGCGCGTTCGCCGTTGTGCTTGCGGTAGTTCACGACCTCGCAGACCCAAACGCGGCCACGATGGTCGATGTCGATGCTGGAAGGCGAAAGCAAGAGCGGCTCGCTAGCGAAGAGCTGCACGGTGAGCTCGGGATGCACGTCGAGCTGCTCGGTGGAGTCCGCAGGCTCGTGCGAGGCACCGGCGACGGCGCTGGCTTGCAGTGGGCCGGGATTCTCCGTGTAAACGCGGAACTCGACGCTGGTGCTGCCTTGCTTGGTGCCGCCTTCATCGAGTGCGCCGCGTGCTTTGAAGCGTTTCGTGCCCGCAGGCAGGTTGAAAGCGATGACGCTGTTCGCATGCGTGCCGATGCCGTATTCGATGGTCTTCCCGGCGCTGCGCAGGGTCTGACCTTCGCAGTTCGAATTCACCCGCACGTTGCCCCATCCGGACTGCGCGGCTTTCCACTCGACCTCGGTGAGTTTTTTTTCGCTACCATCGGCCAAGATGAGACGCGGCTCCGCCCAGTCCGCCCAATCGGCGGCGAAACCGTTTCCGGCATCGGTGACGACGAGGAAGAGCTCCTTCGCGCCTTCCAGCGACACGTCGATGTCCACGCTGTGGTTCGGCGTGTCCTTGGTGATGACTTTGGATTGGAAGAGAGGCTTCGGCGCGGCGAGGGCGAGCGCTGGGACGAGAAGGAGTGCAGACAGGATGAATTTCATGCGTGGCGGGTCTGCACATACGAGTGTGCTCTCTCTATTCACGCTAATAAACAGGCCGCGACTTATCTTCTACAACACATTCCCCAAGCCTTGCCTTGACCACTCCTCCCGCACTTTCCTCGGCAGCGAGGCCAGGACGAGGTCATAAGAGTGCTGGATCAGTTCCACGATCAGCTTGTTTGGCAGGCGCCCGTCCAAGGTCAGCGTGTTCCAGTGGCGTTTGTTCATGTGGTAGCCGGGCTGGATGTCCTCGTAGCGGTCCCGCAGGTCGATGGCGCGGTCGGGATCACATTTCAGATTGGCCGTGGGCGGGTGCTCATCCGGCACGGTGAGTGCAAACAGTTTGCCGCCGACTTTGTAAACGAGCACGTCCGGGCCGAAGGGCAAGGTTTCCTCGACATGAGGCAGTGATAGGCAGTGGGCGCAGAAGTCCGCAAGAGTCATGCGTCAGGCTGGCGAAAGGGCGGCCTGCGCTCAAGCGCAAAGATCGGCCAGCAGAGGCTCCACGCGCTCCTGGATGAGAGTGACAAGCTCAGGAGCCATGAACTCGAAGTCATCTGGGATGTCGAGCACCTCCAGATTCAGGTCATGGAAAAGGTCGGGGAACTGCTCCCGCAGCCGCTGCTTGTGCTCGTGCTCCATGACGAGCACGAGATCTGCCCAGAGCAGGAGCTTCTCCGTGACACGGCGTCTTGCCGCCAAGCTGACGCCAGCGCTTCGGACCTCTACCCGGGGATCATTCTGATACACCGCCTCAGCCGTCGGGCTGCGCCATTGATTGCGGGAGCAGAGGAAGAGGAGGTGCATGGTGGGTGATGCG
The DNA here is from genome assembly GCA_021151605.1 of Verrucomicrobiaceae bacterium. Taxonomy (GTDB): domain Bacteria; phylum Verrucomicrobiota; class Verrucomicrobiia; order Verrucomicrobiales; family Verrucomicrobiaceae; genus Prosthecobacter. The sequence goes on along the minus strand of JAGKWZ010000143.1, from coordinate 3,735 downwards.
GGCACTCTTGCCCGCACCATAGTCGTGGGTAACGCATTGCGGGCAGGAGTGCCCGCATCACTTTAGGACTTCCTCACCAGCAATGACTTCCCAGTCATCTCCGCAGACTTCGCCACGCCGAGCATGTCCAGCAAGGTCGGGGCGATGTCGGCGAGTTTGCCGTTGGCGACGGTGAAGTTGGCTGAATCGGCGGCGACGTAGATGCCGTGGACGAGGTTGGTGGTGTGGGCGGTGTGCGGGGAGCCGTCGGGGTTGCGCATTTGCTCGCAGTTGCCGTGGTCGGCGGTGATGAAGAGCTTGCCGCCGAGCTCGAGCACCTTCTCGACGATCATACGGACGCCGAGGTCGATGGTCTCACAGGCATGGACGCCGGCTTCGACGACGCCGGTGTGGCCGACCATGTCGGGGTTGGCGTAGTTCATGATGACGAGGTCATATTTCTCCAAGCGACGCAGCACTTCGAAGGTGAGGTCGGGGGCGCTCATCTGCGGCTTCTTGTCGTAGGTGGGCACTTCTTTGGGCGAAATGGCGAGGTAGCGATCTTCGCCCGCATTCGGCTCCTCGACGCCGCTGTTGAAGAAGAAGGTGACGTGCGGGTATTTCTCGGTCTCGGCAGCGCGGAGCTGGGTGAGTCCGGCAGCGGCGACGACTTGGCCGAGGTTATTGTTCAGCGTCTCGGTGCCGAAGATGACCTTGGCGCCGAGGTCGGTGTAGGTAGCGTCATATTCGGTGAGGGTGAAGTAGCCGGTCTTTGGTGTGACTTCGCGGTCGAAACCGGAGAAGTCGGACTTCAAGAAGGCCTCGCTAAGCTGGCGGGCGCGGTCGGCGCGGAAGTTGAACCACAGGATGACGTCGCCATCGCGGATGCGCTGTTCGTTGGCATTGCTGAAGATCATGGGCTGCATGAACTCGTCGCCACGAGGGTCGCTCGGATACGCGGCCTGCACAGCGGCGCTGGGCAGATCGCTGCGCACTTCGCCACGACCGAGCACGATGGCGTCCCAGGCGAGTTTGTTGCGCTCCCAGCGCTTGTCGCGGTCCATGGCGTAGAAGCGGCCGATCACGGTGGCGATCTTCGCACCGCTGGGCGTGAGGTCTTTTTCCAGCTTCGCCATGTAGGCGGCACCACCGGTGGGGGAGGTATCGCGGCCATCGGTGATGGCGTGGACCATGAGGTCTTCGACTCCGGCAGCTTTGGCAGCATCACAAAGAGCGGCGAGGTGATCCTGATGGGAATGCACGCCGCCATCGCTGATGAGGCCGAGGAAGTGCAGGCGCTTGCCTTTGGCCTGTTGGAAGGCTTCGACGAGCACGGGCATCTTCGCGAGTTCGCCATCGCGGATGCTTTTGTTGATGCGGGTGAGGTCCTGATACACCACGCGGCCAGCGCCGAGATTGAGGTGACCGACTTCGCTATTTCCCATCTGGCCGTCGGGCAGGCCGACGTCCTCACCACTGGCACTGACGGTGCCGCGCGGGTAGGTGGCGTAGAGATGATCGTGGAAAGGCGTCTTCGCGAGCAGGGTGGCGTCGCCATTGGCGGCAGCTTGATCTTTACCGCCGGGGTTGATGCCCCAGCCGTCGCGGATGATGAGAACTACAGGTTTTTTGGTCATGGAATGGGTGGTCAATGGGTCAAGGCGGCGGTGTCGTCAAGGATCGTCAAGAGGTCAAGAGAGGGGAGTGTGGAGCAGGTGAGCACCTTCTTGACCATCTTGACTGAGAAGCCACGAGGCACCTACACCCTTCGGGCGTCTCGGGGGCGTATTCATAAATGGGCAGGCCATGCTCGGCGGCGGCGATGAGGCAGGCGGCGCGAGCGGTGCCGAGGACGATGGCGGTCTTGTAGCTCTGGACGTAGATGGTGGACTCGATGGCGCAGACGGTAATCTGGTGCTGGCGGATGACATCGCTGAGCTGCTCACGAATGGCCACGAGGCAGCCGGAGTGAAGGAGCTTGGGCGAGTTGGAAATCACTCCCCAGGCGATGGCCTGCAAATCGCGCCCACGCTTTTCTAAAACGGCCCAGCCAGTGTTCCGTAAAGCGGGGTCGATAGCGAGGACTCGCTCGACATCGCTGACTGCGGATGTGGCGATGCTTTTGGCTGCCGCCACCTGAGGCGCGGAACGGTCGGTCACACGACTACCTGTCTTCGACGCGTTGGCGAGGACGCGTTTGAGATCGGCGGCGGTGACGCGTGCCATGGGAGATTACCAGCCGCCTTTGCGCTTCTTCGGACGACTGGCCCAGCTTTCGCCGATGTGGAAAAGTTTATCCAACGAGATGGCCCCAGATCCGAAAAGCAGGAGGGTAAAGGTGATGAGCAGGTAGAGCCAGGCGGTCTCGACCTGGGCGCTGTGCATCTTTTGAGCGTAGATCAAAAACAGCACCACGACGGGAAGGAAGACGACCGCGAAGAGGCGGGTGAGGAATCCCACGGTGAAACTAATGGCAACTGCGCCCAGGACGATGGCCGCCGCAGGAGCGGTAAATTGCGGATAAGGAAGGCCAGCATCCGCAAAGGCCTTCACCCAGTCCCAAGACTGCTCTTTCCAAATGAAAGCGTAGGCTCCATGCACAGCCAGCCAGGCATGACGGGTGAGCAGCAGGAGGCCTGTGCCGATACGGAGGACGGCGATGGTTTTGAAAATGCTGCTCCAGGGGTTTTGATTGGCAGCTGGATTGCCGCCGACGTAGTCGAGCATGGGAGTTTAGATGTCGGGGGAGAGTTCGATGATGTCGCCGGGCTCAGGTTCGAGTTCGTTGGCGTTTTCCAGGGAGGAGAAGTAGCGGCGCTCGCCCTCACGGATGAGATAGACGCCATGGGCGGTGGAGCCGAGCTTGCGACCACCAGAGACGCGGACGGCCTGCTCAATGGTCATGTCTTCCCAGGCGGGGACGAACTCATCGGTGAGCACATCGCCACGCACGGCGACGACCGGAGTGTCTTCGACAGAAAGGATGTGGACGGTGACTGAGCGGCTGAGGCGCAGACCGACCCGGAAGGTAGCGGCAATGGCGTCTGCTGCTTTGGGCAAGGTAGCACCGCCGACCTGGGTGGTACCCGCTGCGCCGAGGTCGATGATGCCCTTTGAGTCCACCATGACGACCTTGTTAAAGAGTCGATTGGGGGAGCGTGCCCCCTCATAGACATGGATTCGCAGAGAGTGCCCATATCCCAGCGTGCCGCGTGCGTTGAAGGGCACCTGGGGATCTTCCTCCGCAGCCTTGTCAGTGTCGGGCATGCCTGGGATGATGTTTTTGATCTTCTTGAGGGCGGAAAAGCTCGGCATCGGGGGCTTCGGCAGCTTGCTCAGATCAGGTGTGAAGCGTTTGATGGTGGCACAGGCGCAGAGAGCGAGGGCCGCCATGAGCAGAGGCAGAAGGGAAGAGGTGATACGGGGCATGATCGAGGAAACGAGGGGGCCGAAGATGAATGCCAGCGCAGAAATGACAAGGCCAACGTCAGCAGACGTTGGCCTTGGAAAAATGGCTGAAAACCAAAGAGCGGTTTAGGCGGCAAGCTTCTGCTTACCAAGGGCGACGAGCATGTCTCCGAGGTCGGGCATGTAGCGCACGATTTCGTGTGCCAAGACCTCAAGACGAGTGTCCGAGCGCCAGCTTCCGCGCAGGCTGCGGTCCTGGTCTTCGAGATCTACCGCCATCAGAGTGGTGAAGACCATCGTATCATTCTGAAGTTCGAGTTGCGTGGGCATGGGGAGCTAGGAGGGTAG
>JAGKWZ010000489.1 GCA_021151605.1 Verrucomicrobiaceae bacterium | reverse complement strand
ATACAGCGCCCCTGCCGTCTCCTCCAGCGTCCGGTTCATCTGCTGGTTCAGTTCGATCTTGTCGTCGATGATGCCGAGAACCTCTGCCATTGCCTTTTGCTCGTTCAGAGGCGGCAGCGTGATCTTCATGGAACGTTGATCACGAAGGCTGACGTAATCCGCCATATCTGTTTGGCACTTCAAGGAATCAGATTGATCGCCAAACTCCTCACCCTGCATCCAATAATAAAGGAATCGAGGGTGAATTTGCTGGTGATTCAAGCTGCGCCAAAAACAGAGCTGGGGTGAGTAAACGAATCGGCGTGTGTCTTCTCGAACAAAAGCAAACCGACCAACTGTGCCTTTCGATGTGAACACCACGTCACCCGGGCGGCTTATCTTGTTGCCAACTCGCTTTAGATTTTGTTCAGGAAAGCAATCGGAGTCTTGAAAATGAAATCCATTGTTGATGTTGCCAGCACGAGCGAACGGTAGGCCTGTGGTGCTAAGTTCGTCATTTTTGGCGCGATAGCCATCACCGATCGCCAAGACGCCCGAATCACAAAGATCTCCGGTGATTGATTGAAGCCACTTACTCATGATTCGACACAGTTCATTGCGGCTCGCAGCGCATTTGACAGCTTTTCGCCATCACTCAGACAGCGCTCAATCTGCGCCTTCAACTTCGGAAACCTCTCCTCAAACGGCTCATCCTCGCCGCCGTCCTCGCTGGCGCCGACGTAGCGTCCGGGGGTGAGGGCGTAGCCGGACTCGCGGATCTTTTCCAGGCTGGCGACGGCGCAGAAGCCGGGCAGGGGCTCGGGGGCGGACTCGCGTTTGAACTGGCGATAGACGGCGGCGATGCGCTCGATGTCGTCGTCGCTGAGCTGCTTCTGCTTGCGGGAGCCGGGGATGAGGCTGCCGAGCTTCCGTCCGTCGATGAAGAGCACCTCGCCGCTGCGTTTGCGGAAGCCGTGGCCGCCGGGGCGGTTCTTGCTGAGGAACCAGAGGGCGCAGGGGATCTGGGTATTGGCAAACAACTGGCCGGTGAGCGTGACGACGCAATCGACGTAGCCGCTCTCCACGAGCGCCTTCCGCACGGAGAGGCGGGCCAGCTCGCTATTGGAAAGCTCGCCGGTGGCCATGACGAAGGCGGCGGTGCCGCCGGTGCTGCGCGGGCCGTGGTCCTGGAGGTGCTGGAGGAAGTGGAGCATCCAGAGCGTGTTCGCATTCCGCTGGGCCAGCATCTGCGGGGTGGCGCTGCCGGGCAGGCGCAGGCGGGCGTCGTCCTTCGGGATCTTGTCCGCGCCCCAGCCCTGATCACCCTTCGCGCCGTCGTTGAAGGGCGGATTGGCCAAGATGTAGTCCGCCTTGAGGTCGGCGTGCTGGTCATTGGTGTAGGAGCTGCCGAGGGCGATGTTTCCATCCAGGCCGTGGATGAAGAGATTCAGACGGCAGAGGCGATACGTGAAGTCTTTGGCCTCCTGGCCGTAGAAGCTGAGCTTCCGGCTGTGGTGGGCGAAGACATCACTCTGCACAAACATGCCGCCGGAGCCGCAGCAGGGGTCATACACCTTCCCAGAGGTGGGCTCCAGCATGGCGACGAGGGTGCGGACGATGCTGGCAGGCGTAAAATATTCGCCGCCGCGCTTGCCCTCGCTATTCGCGAACTCGCCGATGAAGTATTCATAGACGGTGCCGAGCATGTCGATGCCGCCACCATCTCCCCGGAAGATTTCCTTGGAGAAGAGGTTCACGAGCCCGGCCACGTTTTCGCGGTCGAGGTTCGACCCGGCGTAGATGGGCGGCAGGAGGCCCTTCAGCTTCGGAAACGCCTCCTCCAGGCGGCCCATGATCTTGTCGAGCTGGAGCTTCACATCATCCGCCCGGGCGATTTTGACGATGTTTTCCCAGCGTGCCTCCTCCGGCACGAGGAAGACGTTTTTCGCCATGTAGAGGTCCGGGTCCTCACGCAGGACGAGCATCATCTGCTTGTCCTTCGTGTGGAACTCGCTCTTCGGATCGGCGATCTCGACATCAATCTCCGCGCGGCGCTTTTCAAACCGCAAGGAGAGGAAGCGCAGGAAGATGAGCGGGAGGACGTAGCGCTTGTAGTCCGCAGGCTCGATGTTTCCCCGGAGGGAGACGGCGGCGTTCCAGAGTTCCTTCAGGAGGGCACCCTGACCGCTGGTCTGGGCAGGTTCTTTGGCTTTCTTTTTCGCCTCCTGGACGGCGGCTTTGTAGAGGGGAACGGCTTTTTTCATCGAGGAGGTGGCAGACGAGGACCGGGTGAGAATGCTCGGCTGATTACCCATGCAGGACGGGGTGGCGAAGGGCAAGATGTGTGTGAATGACGCGTGAGAAATTCCAGATAATGGGGTGGGGAGAGAGAACCTGAGGATTGGCGTCTTAAGCGTTGATAATGTGGGCTTTGGGAGGCTTTTGGGGGGCGGCTGACAGCGGATTGGAAGCGGCTGACAGCGGATTTTTTCCAGCTCACCGTGGATTTTTTCGAGCTGACCGTGAATCGGAAGGCGCTCACCGTGGATTGGGAGGGGATGACGGCAGATTTTTTCGGGCTTACACGGGGATTGAGGGCGGCTGACCGTGGATTTTTTCGTGCAGACTGGGGCTGGAAAGGTGCTGACCTGGGATTGGGAGCCGCTGACGGTGGATTTTCTCCGGCTGTCTGGGGGCGGGAAAGGTCAGGAGGGCGTTTTTTGCCATCCTGACCTTCTTTGAAACGGGGAGCGGGATCTGGGGAAGGTATGCCC
>JAGKWZ010000142.1 GCA_021151605.1 Verrucomicrobiaceae bacterium | reverse complement strand
GCCGCTTTGAGCCTCGATCTGAGTCACCGCCTCCGCCCATGCCTCAGCGCGGGTGATTTCCAGTGGGCAAAGGAAGGCACGTCCGGCGAACTCGGCCACGAGAGCCTCCGCTTTGTCTCGCCGCTCACGCACACCCAGGTGGACATGGCAGTCGGGATCACGCTCCAGAAAGTAGCGTGCAGTGGCCTGTCCCAGCACGCCATTGGCGCCTGTGATGAGGATTCGTCGGGGAAGTGTCATACCTCTCTCATAACGAGTCCCAGCCACCCTGCCAGCGAATCAAATTCACGGTGCGGAGCCGAAACGCACTTCCACCTCCGGCCACCGAGCCGCCAGTTCCCTCCCCTTCCCTGCCCCCAGCACGCACATCGCCGTCGCCAGCGCATCGCTGGTGGTGCAGTCAGGAGCAAGCACCGAGCAGGCCACCCTTTCCGTCAGCCCAAGCCCCGTTTCAGGGGAGATGATGTGCGAATAGCGCCGGCCCTCGATCTCGGTGAACTGATACAAATCCCCGGAAGTCGAGACACAGCGGTTTGCCAGTCGGATCTGGGTCTCATGCTTCGAGTCCGTGCGCAGCGTCACCTCCCACCCGCTTTCTCCCGGAGGTGCATCACCCACCGCCGTGTCACCTCCGGCGATCACCACCGCACGCGTGATCCCGTGCTTCTTCAAAACACGCAGGCACTCATCCGCCGCGTAGCCCTTGGCGATTCCCCCCAGGTCGAGCAGCGTCCCTGGCACCAGAGTCACGCCAGACATCTCGGCATGGAGCGTGATCCGCCGCCAGTCGGTCGCTTCCACGGCCTTCGCCAAACGGTCCGCCGGTGGCAGCTTGCCATGTCGTTTCGCCCGCCGCCAGAGTTGGGAAAGATGCCCGCAGGTCGGATCAAAGGCTCCCTGCGTCTGCTCGGCCAGCTTCACCGCACGGGTCAGGATGTCGTACATCTCCGCACTCACCCGCATGGGATACTTCACCTCCGGGGCACAGAGCCGCATCAGTTCGCTGGTCGGATCGTAGTCGGTGAAAAGCGCGTTCAGCTTGGCGATGCGTTGAAAACAGGCCTCCGTGGCCAGCTCCGCCGCAGCCTTGTCCTCCGCGTAGCAGGCGATGCGGAAGGTGGTGGCCATGCCCGGCCCGGAGAAGTCATGGCGCACCAGCTCAGCCCCCTCCGAGATCGTGAAACTCAGCAGCAAAGCAGCGGCATGGGACAAAGCTTTCATGGGGCATAAAAAAGAGCGGGGACTCGCATCCCCGCTCTGATTCAAAACGTCTGAGGGCTACTCCTTCGCCACCCCATTGTTCCAGGCGGCGTACATCTCCTCCACCGTGGGGATCTCCAGGGTGCGGACGACGCGGAAGCCCAGCCAGGTCGCATCGGTCAGATACCAGATGCTCTTCGGAAGTTGTGGATCCTGCTGCTTCCAGCCGGGTTCGGAGGGATTACGCGCAGCGCTGCGCAGCATGTCCGGGTCAGCATCATAGTGGCCGCCGCGAGCGGTGTGTGGGTAGGGTGTTTTGGACTTGATCCAGACATTGCCGATCTGGCCGGTGGCGGCATCCGCAGCCCAGTTCTTGTAAGTATCAGCACTGTACTGATCCAGCGTCCACTCGCAGACATTGCCCAGGATGTCATAGAAGCCCCATGGGTTCGGCTTCTTCTTGCCGATGACGCTGTATTGGAAGTTCGGAGCATTGTCGAAATACCAGGCGTACTCACCCAGCTTCGAGACATCATCACCGAAGAAGTAAGCCGTTGTCGTGCCGGCACGGGCTGCATACTCCCACTCCGCTTCCGTCGGCAGACGGTAGAAATGACCCGTCTGGGCGCTCAGCCACTGGCAGTACTTGTTCGCCGCGTGCTGCGTCATGCAGATCGCTGGGAAACCGTTGCGACCCATGCCGAAATCCATCGGCTGGTAGGGCGGCGTCGGCTGGGAGATCAGATCTTCGGGCTTGTCCGTGGCGGCCCAGACTTTCCGGCTGCCATCCTTGTTGCGGCCCTCGCTCGTGAGCTGGAAGGGCTCGTACTCATCCCAGGTCACCTCGTATTTGCCCATCCAGAAAGGCTTGATCTGCTTCTTCACCTGCGGGCCTTCATCGTCGCCACGGTCTGCTTCGGAGCCAGGGCTGCCCATGAGGAACTCACCGCCTTTGACCGCGATCATCGAGTAGGGCGCGCCAGTCTTCGGCACCTTGGCGTCGTAGCTCTTCATGTCGGCTTCGGACTTTTCTTTCGAGGTCTGCACGATGAAGGCGTGGATCTTCTTCACCAGTTCCATCGTGTCGGGATTGTTTGTCGGAGCCGCGCCCTTTTCCTTGGCAGTCAGCTTCACATCGTCAGGCCACACCGCGCCCTGCTCGATCCAGCCCTTCAGCATGGCGATCTCTTCCTTCTTCAAAGGCCCGCCGCTTTTCTTCGGCGGCATGAGATCGTCTTCGTCTTCGGCCAGAGTCGTCAGGTGATAGATCGCGCTCTTCTTCAGGTCAAAGGCCACGATGTTCGGCGCGCTCTCACCCGTCTCAAAAGCCTGCTTCTTCGTGCTCAGAATCCACTCCCCCTTGTCCTTCTCCGGGTTGTGGCAGCTCACGCAGTTCTGCTCCAGGATCGGCTGGATGTGCTTCACGAAGTCGATGCGTGGCTTCACCTCCAGCGTCACCCCGGCGGGCCACTCCGCCCCTTGCTCGATCCAGCCCTTGATCACGGCGATCTGGGATTTGTCCAGCAGACCTTCCTTCTCAGGCGGCATCACCATGTCATCGTCATGCGGCAGGATCAGCGTCGTGTAGATGGCGCTCTTTTTCAGGTCGCCCGCCGTCAGGCCAGGGCCATTCTCATTGCCCTTGATCATGTCTTCCTTCGTGTGCAGGCGGAAGTCCCCTTTATCCTTCTCCGCACCGTGGCAGTGAGTACAGGCGGCTTCGAGAATAGGCTTCACCTGGGTGTTGAAGTCCACTTTGTCAGCGGCCGCAGCCGGGAAGGCCAGAGCGGCAAGAATGAGCGAGGTGCGAGGCGTGAGCATGGATGGAAGAAGAGGGGAGACGGTCTTTAAGCAGCTAAGCGGGCCTGAAAACTGAAAAATCATACGAACCCGCCCGAAGTCCGGGCCTACCGCAATGGCGAGATCGTTCGTCGTTCGGGCTTCAGTCCGCTCGTTTGCAGCCCCCTCGCCTACGCCGCTGCGGGGAACGAAGAGGATGGAGAATCGAAAAGGGAGGATGGCGGGCCTCTGGGAGTGCTGCAGGCTCTCCAGCCTGCATGATCCCCAGCCCCTCTGGGAGCGGGCCAGGCGGAGTAGAAGCCTTTGCTTTGGAGTGAAGAAAGAGGCGGCAGTCACCGGGCTACGGCCTGCCCATGGCATGTTCTCCAAGGAGCGGAGCCTTTCGCTCTCTGCCAAAAATCGGCGCTCCAGCCGGGAAAAGGCTTACCTTCCTCGCGTATCAATCCGCGCCGCCCAGCATGGCAAGGCATCCCATTACTGGGTCAAATCATCCAAGAACTCCGACGCCGGTTCCACACACGTCACCAAAAGATGATCTCGGTCACGAGTGCAGGCCACGTAAAGCAGCTGCCGCTCGGTGTCATAGACCCCTGCCTCGTCTTCCACGGTTTCGATACGCTCTTGAAGCGGGATGGCTTCATCGTCGCAGGCAATGACGACGACCACTCGGAACTCCAGTCCTTTCGCCAAATCCATTGTTGTGATGAAGACATTCGCTGTCTCGGTTTTGACATGCTCATCGAGCACTTTCCATGACAGACCGGCTTCATCCACCTTAGCCCGAGAACGTTCGAGTTGTGCTTCAGAGCGGATAATGACGCCCACCTCGTGCGGCTCCACACCTGTTTTAACCTGCTGTGTCAGCCATGACGCAACGGCTTGGCGCTCGTTGGCTTCGGTTTTGAAGGCTTGGAGGTAGGCGGCGGACGGTTTATGACGGGGACTGTATCGCTGCGCTCTGCTATGTTACCATCCACATCACAGACCTCAGGGCCGAGTAGTTGGTCGGCCTGCATCCTGATTTGGTGGGAGGTGCGATAATTGACGCGGAAATTCCGGGAACGTCCACGAATGTTCACGACGAGTGACTTCTAGGAAAAAGGTTACCGGAAGATGCGCTGGCCGAGGTCTCCGGCGAAGAACAGCACATTGGGCTTGTCCGCACCTCGCCCGCGCCACCTTTGGGGAATTGCGCATCAGGCTCTTCAAACTCGGTGCCCGGCTGCGGGTGAGAAAGACGCGCGTGGAAGTGCACCCGGCCAGCAAACACCCCGGCAGCGCACTCATCGCGCAGATCATCGGTCAAGCGCAGCGAGTGTTCGTGCCGAGGGCGCCAGCGGAGCGGCACCCCCATCAAGCTGTCCACCACCGCAGAGAAAATAGGGGACGGTGAGGCGAAGCCATGCCCGGAAGGGTGGAAAAAGCAGGGGTTGAAAGAATAGCGGCCCAGCAACCAAGCAGACCCCATTGAAATGCCCTCCAAGCCTCACGCTTCCATAGATCCAGCCCCTCGGGTGAACGATCAGGTTAATATCGCAGAATGCTCGCTTTTCAAAGGGTTACAGATCCTTGAATACAATCTGTGAGGGGTTACCAACTTGCGTATAGTTTCCAAAGGTCAGTTTACCGGTTGTCTTATCAACACGGAAGCTTGCGATGTGATCAGCACGTTGATTGCAGCAAAAAAGAAAATCACCATTTGGATCTATAGTGAAGCTACGGGGATAATCTCCACGGGTCCATTCCTCCGCGACAAAACTGAGAGTGCCGTTTGTGCCAACGGCAAAAATGCCGATGCTGTCGTGGAGACGGTTCCCTACATAGAGGAACTTCCCATCGGCAGAGATCATGATTTCAGAGCAGAAATTAGTTCCCTCGTAGCCGGGTGGAAGGCTGGAGATGGTTTGACGGTGCGTAAGTCCTCCAGTTTGGCTGTCGAAATCAAAGAATACTACCGTAGAGCCCTCTTCCTGGACCGAGTAGAGCCAATTTGACTTGGGGTGAAAGACAAAATGACGTGGGCCATCGCCAGGCGGCAGAGAGACGAACGGTGTATGGGTAGGTGTGAGAGCGCCGTTCTGTTCATCGAATTTCCATACGATGATTTGATCGAGCCCGAGATCGACATGGATGACAAACTTGCCCGAGGGATCGGCTTCGATCATATGAGCATGCGTCTGGTCATGTCCGCTAATGGCAAAACTACCTGGAGGGGCGCTGGTCGCCTTGGTTGGCCCGATCTTACCTGAGTCTTTTCGCACATCAGTCGCTTCACCTAGACTGCCATCAGCTTTGATCGGTAGGACGGCCACCGAACCTCCGAAGTAGTTCGCGACGAGAACAAATTTGCCGCCAGGATGCACGCTCAAATGAGCAGGACCTTTGCCGCAAGAGCTGACAGTGTTTAAGAGCTTCAATGAACCATCGTTTTCAAGAGCGAAAGAGCTGACCGTGCCTGACTCGTCAGCACCGACACGCTCTGTCTCGTTTCCAGAATATAGGCGAGTCTTCTCTTTGTTAAAAGCCAGGCAGCTCGGGCTCGTTCCCATTTCATAAATACCCGCAGGCGTCATGGCGCCGGTGCTGCGATTCACCGAGAATACATGTATGCCGCGACCATTTCCTGGTGGCAGATCAACCTGAGTGGCCCTCATGTTCTTTAGCGGGGAGCTGTAGGTGCCGACATAAGCCATAAGGGGCGTCCGAGGGACTTTTGTTTGTCCCATAATCTCGGCAGCCCATGCTCCAGTGAAAAGCGAGGTGTGTTTTAGAAACAAACGGCGAGACGAAGTGCGGGCAGTAGAAGGCATAATGAGCCCGGAGGCTACGTCACCAACGCCCGAGGCTTTGCAGTCAGTTCAGGTAACCTTAGCTTATGTGCAACGAAAGTGGATTAACAATCTCAACTTAAGCCCCCTTCTTTTTAGGAGGCTTGCCAGTCTTTGTTTGCTTGGTGTTGGTGCTGGAGTTCGGTTGATCTGTTGCCTTGAGTTTGGCGAAAACTTTTTGGGCGTAGTCCGAGTTTTGCTCCTGTGTGAATTCAGGATGTTTTTCGATTCGAGCCTTTAAAAGGTCTTTGAACTTGTCTCTCGCGCTGGAGGACAGTGATGAATACATCTCACGGCCCTGAGCGCCGAGCAAGGATGAGGGGCGCAATTTATCGCCTTCTTTGGATTTCTCAGTGCCAGCAAGTCTTGTCTTGGAACTGCGCTTACCATCGCCCTCCGTGGACAATTCCTGGCCATGATAGTGCATGGTGATGGTTTCCGGCCCGACCTTCAATTCGATTTGCGAATTGCTTGGGTCAGTTCCAGCGTTCGCCGTCAGAATTTGCCAGCCCTGGGCATTCGGCTCTTCAAAGACGAGAACTCGTTCCTTGGTCTGCTTGTTCAAAACTGTGGCGACAGGACGTCCATTCACATAAGCAATGCCCGTGAGTTGCAGTGTCTCCTCCAAATTCACTGAGCGGCTAAAAGGCGAGTGCGACAACAATTCATCCGCAAAACTGCGGTCCAATTGCTGAGGCAGATCTGGGTCCACCATAGAGTCATCAACAGCGAATAGTCTTGAAGCAGAAAAGAGGATTGCGCTGAAGCGCCAAAGAGACATCATCGGTGCCCGAAAACGGCAGACTGCAAGTGGTCTATCAATGAATTCTTCGCGGCTGATCGATGAGGCTCGCAGTTGCGATCCCTGATGAGGCGGTTTGATCCGCTCTCGAAACTGGTACAGGCTACTCCATGAGCTTATCTAACGCCCGACGCCCGCCTCCTCAACCCATTACCTGGATTGCTCCGGCACAGAACGCTCTCTTCGAGGCAGCGGGCACCACAGCCCACCGGATTGCCTCTGGTTTTGGAGGATGGTTGGAGCGCTTGGGTGATGATGTGATGATTTCTTACAAAAATGAACAGGCGCTCAGAGAGGTTATGGATGGCCTGGAGAACTGGAGCGCCGAATCAGGATGGAAGCCAGTGCGGGTCTTCACACGCTTTCTGCCAATTAAAAATGATGAGCGCATCTCTCCAGTCTTGCACAGCGGTGATGCATCTCTGCCGATCCAGACTATTGTAACGGAGGCTGGTATCCGTTACGGCCTAGATTTCGGCACTGGCTACAGCCACGGGCTATTTCTCGATCAGCGCGGTAATCGATCTAAACTCCGCACCATGCGCCCGAAGCGTTTGCTGAACACATTCGCCTACACCTGCAGTTTTAGCGTCGTGGCAGCACTCACCGGCGCGGAGACGTTAAGCGTAGATCTATCCCGGAAGTCACTGGATCGTGGAAGGGAAAACTTCGCTCTCAATGATATCAGAGAAGCCAACCATCGCTTTATGGCCGATGATGTGCTCGAACTACTACCAAAGCTGGAGCAACGAGGTGAGCGCTTCGACGCCATCATCCTAGACCCTCCCACCTTTTCGCGAGGAAACGAAGGCCGACTCTGGCAGGTGGAGCAGCATTTCGAAGATTTGATCAAGGCAGCCTTGGAAGTCGCCATGCCCAAGTGTGCCATTCTTCTCTCGACAAACTGCACGAAGATCGACACGATTTCACTGGAACGGCGGGCGCGAGCCTGCGCAAAAATCAAGCGTCGCAACGCTCAGTATGTTCGTACGAGCCCGGAATGCGATTTCCCCGAAGGGTTTGGCGCTAGCACCGTGTGGATGATGTTGCGGTAGTTTCCAAAGAAAACTCGGCCAATATCATCAGGGAATCACGAACCGATGGCCAGCCAGTTAAATTCAACCGCAAACACACGGGAACTCGCCCAGGTAGAAAGAACAGCCTGAAAGCCAGATTCAGTGATGTTCTCGGCCTTGAGCGAAATGCGGGAACTTTCACGCTGATCCATGTCAAATCCCGTGAGCCCAAGCTGGATCACGGGGAAGGATGAAAAAGGCGAAGCGAAATTGATATCCACCGTGAAACTGCGCGAGCCTTCCCCATTAAGTTCTACGGTATCGAGGTTCCAGCCATCGGTAAGGACGCCCACGCCGACGTTAGATGAGAGAACTTGCCAAGGTAAAGGGTTTGAGTACATGGAACGTCTTTATAGCAGCATTCGAGCCTGTTTGTAAGTCCATTGCGTTTCATTTTTGCTCCACAGTCGGCGCTTCGATCAGGGGGGCCAAATAACTGTTTTGTTTTGCCTTGTTAAATTTTTTCCAAAATCACAAGAAAAAACTCCAAATCCGCAAGAAAGGCATACACGATGCGTATTCGGCTCGCAGTCAGCAACAAACCTCCCCCTACTCTTACGCCATGAAAATGCATCCCAATTGCCAAGGCAACCACCTCGATCTCCGCACCGGCGCGAGCCGCCGTGAATTCATGTACGTCGGCATGCTCGGCGGACTTGGACTATCACTTCCTGATATGCTTAGGCTGCAGGCAGCTAGCGTGATGCCCGAAGTTGAAAGCTTCAAGCCTATCGCAGATTCGATCATTCATATCTACCTCCCTGGTGGCATGGCTCAGCACGAATCCTGGGATCCAAAACCTTTTGCCAGCCCGGACTATCGCGGGCCCTACACTCCGATTAAGACCGCTCTCCCTGGTGAGTATGTCGGTGAGCAGTTCAAGAATATCGCTAAAATCATGAACAAGCTGACGGTCATCCGCAGCATGACTCATGGAGAGGCCGCTCACGAGCGTGGCACCCACAACATGTTCACCGGCTACCGCCCAAGCCCGGCCATCAAGTTCCCAAGCTTCGGCTCGGTGATTTCCCATGAGCAAGGTTCCCGCAATAATCTGCCACCTTACGTCGCTGTTCCCACCGTGAGTATCCCAGAGCAGGGCACCGGCTACATGAGCAGCGCCTTTGGTCCTTTTGCCCTGGGCAGTGATCCAGCGGACAAAAACTTCTCTGTTCGCGACCTGCTTTCCCCGAAAGACATCGACGACAAGCGTTTTGATCGTCGCCGTACACTTCTTGGCACGGTGGATGAGCACTTCCGCACCGTCGAAAAGGCGGATTCGATCAATGCCATGGACAGCTTCTACCAGGCCGCCTACGGCCTCATCGGTAGCACCCAGGCTCGTGAAGCTTTCGACCTCACCAAGGAAAGCGATAAGCTCCGCGATGAATACGGCCGCAACACAGCCGGTCAGCGCTTCCTGCTCGCCCGCCGGCTCGTCGAGGCTGGTGTCCGCATGGTATCCGTCACCTACGGTGGATGGGATCACCACAGCAACATCAAGGGAGCCTTCGATGGACAGGCACCGAGCTTCGATCAGGCCTTCGCCCGCCTCATCACCGATCTTGCCGATCGTGGTATGCTCAAGAAGACCCTCGTCATGGTCAGCTCCGAGTTCGGCCGCACACCGAAAATCAACAGCACCAATGGTCGTGACCACTGGCCACGCGTCTTCTCGGTCGCCCTCGCAGGCGGTGGAGTCAAGGAAGGCTACATCCACGGTGCATCCGACGCTCTCGGTGGTGAGCCCGACCGTGACGCTGTCGGCCCAGAAGATCTCGCCAAGACCATGTATCGCCTCCTCGGCATCAATTCCGAGAAGCGCATCATGTCTGATGGTGCCCGCCCAATCGACATCGTCAATGGCGGTCGCATCCTCAACGAAATCCTCGCCTAATTTTAGACGGCAAAAAGTTCATGCAGCGGCGCAACGCAAGTTGCGCCGCTTTTTTATATCTAACGCTCTAGCGGGCGAACTTCTCGAGCTCCTTGGTCAATCTCTCCATTGGCAGTCCCATCACGTTCGTCCACGAGCCCTGATGGCCAGCGATGATCATGTTCCCATGCTCCTGGATGCCGTACGCTCCGGCCTTGTCGAGCGGGTTCACCAGAGAGTGATAGCCGCGGATTAAATCATCATCCAAGGCTTTGAAAACCACCTGGGAAACCACATGAAATCCCCTGCCCTGCCTCCCGCCATCCCATGCCAGATAGACACCGGTGCAGACTTCATGAGATCGGCCTGACAGCCTCCGCAGCATCGCCAGAGCTTCATCCAGATTCTCGGGCTTGCCGAGGGGTTCCGAATCCAAATACACCAAGGTATCCGCGCCGATCACCAAGGCGTCAGGATGCAAAAGCGCGCCAGCGACGGCCTTGCGACGGGCATTTTCGACTGTGAGATCTTCCGGTGATAGGCTACCGTCATGCGCTTCCTCGACCTCCGGCACCAGGATGTCGAATTTGTAGCCAGCCTCGCGCATCAAGTGAACCCGTCTGGGTGACTGGGAAGCCAGCACGAGCTGCATTTTAGCCTTGGGAAATTTGGCATCACTCATGTGCCCAGATCCTCAATCATGAGCACCTCGTCAGCTCGCAACATCGCGTCACGATCCTGGAAGGTCTTGTAGCGATAGTAGCCGGTCTTGCCGATGAATTTCGGTGATCCTTTGCAGAGAAACTCACGACCATCCTTGAGGGTGATTTTATGATTCCCGCCTGTCTGGCAACTGCTCAGCAGACTGGCAATGAGAAGAGGAAGAATGAGACGCAAAACACACATGTCGGACAAGTGATAGCACTAGAGAGAAAAACGTTCGCCGCATTCCTCAAGCAAGCCTATTTTCCAAACGAATGCCCGCCACAACCTTTCTCAGAGAATTCTTCCGCAATTGGAAAACCGTCGGTGCTGTGGCCCCCTCGAGCCCCGCTTTGGCTGCTCAGATGATGGAGTCTGCTGATGTGGGAAAGGCCCGCCATATTCTCGAGCTTGGTCCTGGCACCGGAGCTTTCACTGCTGCGATTCAGGACGCCATGCCCAAAGGCAGCCACTACCTCGGCATCGAAATCAATGCTGCCTTTGCGGACCAACTCCGTTCACGATTCACCGGCATGACCTTCGAGGTCGCCGGGGCTCAGGAGTTTGATTTCAAAGCCTACCTCGCCGACAAACCGCCCATTGATGTGATCGTCAGTGGCCTACCCTGGACAGCCTTCCCGCCATCGCTTCAGGAAGCGATCCTTGGCAATGTTCTTCCCCATCTCAGCCTAGGCGGACGCTTCGCTACCTTCGCCTACTTTGGCTTTCACCTTCTCCCTAGCGGCCGACGTTTCAGGCAGCTTCTCAAGCAGCATCTTACGGGCGTGAAAACTAGCCCGGTCGTCTGGCCCAATATCCCGCCTGCCTTCGTCTATGTCGGTGGCAAGTGATCTCAGGCGAGGATGCCTTTGACCACATGCCCGTGGACATCGGTGAGCCGATAGCGCCGCCCCTGGAACTTGTAGGTTAGCCGCTCGTGGTCGATGCCCAGCAGGTGCATGATCGTGGCGTGGAAGTCATGAATGTGCACACCATCCTTCGCCACGTTGTAGCCGAAGTCGTCCGTCTCCCCGTAGACGCTGCCCGCCTTCACGCCACCGCCCGCCATCCAGGCGGTGAAGCAGCGTGGATGATGGTCGCGCCCAAAGTTTGGTTGGATTTTGCCCTGGCAGTAGTTCGTTCGGCCAAACTCTCCTCCCCAGACCACGAGGGTATCATCAAGCAGACCGCGTTGCTTCAAATCCATCACAAGGGCGGCACTGGCTTGATCCGTCTCCTTGCACAATCTGGGAATAGCGCCCGGAAGACCTCCATGATGATCCCAGTCTTGATGATAAAGCTGGATGAAACGTACCCCTCGTTCCGCCAACCGGCGCGCTTGAAGGCAGTTCGCCGCAAAGGTGCCTGGCGTCTTTACATCGGGACCATACATGTCGAGCACGTGCTGCGGCTCATCCTCGATGCCTGTCGCCTCGGGGATGCTACTTTGCATACGAAACGCCATTTCGTAGTGATCAATGCGGTTCTGGATCTCCACATCCGGCGTGCCCGTGAACTGATGCTCATGCAATTCCTTCAGGCGATCCAGCATTTGTCGGCGACTGCTCGCACTGATACCCTCAGGATTGCCAAGATAGAGCACCGGATCCTTTGCCGCACGGAAGAGCACTCCTTGGTGCTTCGTCGGCAGGAAGCCACTGCCCCAGAGATGTGCCCCGAGCGGTTGCCCCCCCTTCCCTTTCGTGATCAGCACGGTGAAGCTTGGCAGATTCGAGTTGTCCGCTCCTAGTCCATAGCTCAGCCACGCCCCCATGCTTGGGCGACCTGCGATTTGCGAGCCCGTCTGGAAAAAGGTCACGCCAGGGCCGTGATTGATGCTTTCCGTGAACATCGAGCGGATCACGCTCAGGTCATCGGCGATACTCGCCGTGTGCGGCAGATGCTCCGAATACCATCCTCCCGCCTGCCCGTGCTGTGTGAACTTGAACGGCGATCCCACCATCGGAATCGACGACTGATTCCCCGACATGCCCGTCAACCTCTGCGTGCCGCGCACCGAGTCCGGGAGCTGCTCACCGTGGCGTTTGTTTAGCAGTGGCTTGTAATCATAGAGGTCGAGGTGCGATGGCCCGCCCGACATGAAAAGGTAGATGATCCGTTTCGCCTTTGGCTGCCAGTGCGTGCCATCGAGCACGCCACGATCCTGGGGAGCCGCCTCTTTCGCCAGCATCTCATTCAAAGCCATCCCACCCAGGCCCATGCCGAAGCGGTTAAGCAGTTGGCGGCGGTTCAAAAAATCATTCATCGTGTTCATGAGTTCAAAGGATTAACGTTTCACCACACAGGCATCGTGGTTCATCAGCGCCTGTGCCAGCATGGCGGCAGCAGCAGCTTCGGGGAGAGGAATGGTGGTATCGCGTTTGGCATTGCCCGTCTTGAAGAGTGCCTCCGCTTCCTTGGGCGCGGCTTGGAAGTACGTGAGCTGCTCCTGATAAAGCTGCGAGCAAATCGTTCGCTCCTTTGCATCTGGATCTCGGCTCAGGCAGAGCTGAAAGCCCATGTCGATCATCTTCGCGGGATCTCCTTTGGCGTAGCGATGCAGGTTCTCACCGAGCACGCGGGCCGCTTCCACGTATTGGACACCATTGAGAAGAATCAGCGCCTGGAGCGGAGAGTCAGTGCGTTCGCGTTTGGAGATGCAGACGGCACGACGAGGCGCATCAAAGGCCACCATCGCTGGCGGCGGACTCGTGCGGCGCCAGCTCGTGTAGAGACTGCGGCGATAGACAGAATCTCCGCCACCTGGACCGGCAGGCTTAAAGGCTTCCGTCATCTCATAAGGCAGCACTGTTGGGCCGCCGACCGTCAGCTTGAGCAGACCTGCCGCAGCCAGTGCATTGTCGCGGATCATCTCGGCTGGTAGCCGGAAGCGCGGACCACGGGCGAGCCATTGGTTCTCGGGATCATCCGTCATCGTCTTGGCATCGGCCACGCTTTGCTGGCGATAGACCCGGCTCATGACGATCTCCTTCAGCAGCGACTTCACATCCCAGCCGCTCTGGATGAACTTCACGGAGAGGTAGTCGATCAGTTCAGGATACAGCGGACGCTCGCCCTGACTGCCGAAGTCCTCCGTCGTCTTCACCAGGCCGCGACCAAACAGGCTGTTCCAAAGCCGGTTCACCGTCACACGAGCCGTCAGCGGATGATCGGGAGCCGTGAGCCAGCGCGCATAGCCAAGCCGGTTCTTCGGCGCATCTTTTGGGAAAGGAGAAAGCGCCGCCGGTGTCCTCGGGCCGACCTCCTCCGTGCGCTTGTCATACTCGCCACGAGTCAGGAG
>JAGKWZ010000488.1 GCA_021151605.1 Verrucomicrobiaceae bacterium | reverse complement strand
GTCGCGGTGATGGTGGCGCGGCCGAACTTGCCATACTCGACGGCGTCGATCCACGCGGGCAGCCAACGAGCGCGCATGAAGGCTTTGTGGGTTTCGGTTTGATGCATCGCGGCGTTTTGCATCGCGGCGTCATCCAGCCAGATGTCGGAGATGTGAAAGCGTGTGAACACACCGCCGGGCGTGGGCTTCCAGATGATGCCGAGCATGACGGATTGGCCGCTGAGCGGTTTTTTACCTTCGGCGGGCCAGATGCCTTCGGCGATCAGGTGCTCGATGCGCAGGCATTCGCGACCGCGCCAGATGCGGGTGGCGGCATCGAAGGTCAGCATTTCCGCGGAGGCCTTGCCGCTGCTGCCTTGCTTCGGTTCGCGAGTGGCGGTGATGGTTCCTTCTTGGTTTTTGATATCCACTTCCTTGAGCTTCCACACGAGGCCCTCGCGCAGGCAGTGGCTGGGTTCGTCTTCGAGGAGAACGACATGATTTTCGGCAGGTGCCACGCCGAGGTTTCCGTGGCTGGTCTTGGTGCGGTTGTTCACTGGCAAAACCGGCACAGCGGAGGTCTTTGGGTCAGGTGGAAGAAACGCTCGCACATGCAGCAGGGTGCAGAGCGGGATGTCTCGCAGATCCGCCGGTGCACCGTGATACCTGACGATGCCGTAGGGCAGCATGGCAAACGGACTGGGTGCCGTGAAACGAAAGATGCCCTTGGATTCAATGCGAAGGCTGCCACGGCGGTTCACGTGATCCACGAAGACGAGTTCGCCACGGTAGGCGTGCGCTTTGTCCAAGGGCGGGAACTTGCCGGCTTCGGGCCTAAAGGTTCCTGGTTCTTGGTTCTTTGTTCCTGGTTCTTCGTTGGCGGCATTCGCTTGAACGATGAACGAACAAGCAAGCACTGCCAACCAAGGGCAAACCAAGAACCAAGAACGAGGAACCAAGAACATGGTCATATCGCGATCACCTTGTTGCTATCGCCAAACGTGTCCGTCTCCACGCCCATGCGTTGGGCCATGAGGAGGAGGAGGTTGCTCATGTGGGCGTCGGAGTTCACGGGGCGGCTGCAAACTTGGTAATGGGCGGTGGTGAGTCCGCCGTCGGGGCCGAAGGTGTAACCTTGGAAGTCTTTGGCCGATTTGTTGAAATCGAGGTGCGTGCCGTGCTTCAGACCGAGGTCGGAGCCGCCGGCGAGCACGAGCGGGAGATTGGCGTTGCCATGGCTGTGGCCGTAGGACATGCCGCTGCCGAAGAGAGCCATCGTGGAGCCGAGCAGAGGCTTACCGCTGAGGTCTTTGGTTTCGGAGAGGCGGGTGAGGAAGTAGCCGAACTGCTCGATGGCGAAGGTGTCGTAGTTGGTGAGCTTTTCCATGTAGCCCGCGTCGCCGCCGTGATGGCTGAGCTGATGGCGCGACTCGGTGATGCCGATCTCGGGGATGGAGATGGCATCGCCCTCGCCGCCGAGGCTGAAGGTGGCCACGCGGGTCACATCGGTCTGAAAGGCGAGCACCATGAGGTCATAGACGGCGCGGAAATAATCACCCGCCTTGGTGGCGGCGATGTCGCGGCTCGTGCGGTTGCGGTCGGCCTCGGAGATGGAGGGCAGTGGTGTGTCGAGCCACGCATCGGCGCGGGTGGTGCGGATCTCCGCCTCGCGAACGGAGGTGAGGTATTGCTCCATGCGACCTTTGTCCTCGGAGCCCATCTTTTTCTCGAGCTGACGCACTTCAGCGAGGTTCGCATCGAGCACGCTGCCTTTGCGGCGCAAGGCTCGGCGCTGGACCATTTTGCCGCCTTTCGGCTCTTCGAAGAGCGAGGCGAAAATCTCGCTGCAACGACGCATCGCAGGCAGTCGCACGCCATCGGCGGTCCACGCGAGCGAATCCTGCGTGATGGCGACCTCCATTGAGGGATAGCGCGTATGCGGTGCGGTCACCTCGGCCATCTTTTGGTCCACCGAGATCGTGTTGCGATCCGAAGGCCCCAACTTGCCACCCGTCAGCCACACGGAGATGCAGTTGTGATGATGACTCAGCGCCCCCGGATGATGCAGTCCGCTGATCGGTGTGATGACCTCGCGATGCTTCTCCAGCGGCTTCAACGAACGAGAGAATTCATAGCCACGTCCTTCTTTGGTAATCTGGTAGTTCAGCGAGTGCACGCCATTGGCGAGGTAGATGAACGCGCTGCGCTTTGGTGTGGCAGTGGCCTTTTCGGCGGCGCGGAGCGGCACCATACATTCAAGCATCGGCAGCGAGATGAAACTACCGAGCGCCTTGAGCGCGTGGCGGCGATTGAGGAGCCAGGATTGGGTTTGGATGTTCATAAAAGGAGTGGTGGAGGATTGGAATAGTGGGCTTATCAGCGCTTTTTCATCAAATCGGAGAGAGCAACGGCACGCACGATGTCTTTGATTCGGTAACCGCTCTTCTTCGCTTCGTTCGCGATGGCTTGGAGATCATCCTGGTCGTCGAAAGCGAGGGCGCGGCGGAGGGCGTAGGTGCAGAGGTGGTCGATGAAGGCGCGAGCGAGTTTGTCGCGGTCTTCGAGGAGACGTTGTTTGAACTCAGTGGCGTCTTTGAAGGCGCGGCCATCGGGCATCAGGCCGGAGGGATCGATGACGGGGTCGCTGCCGACTCCTGCGGGCACTTTCTCGTGGGTGCGCCATTGGCCAACGGCATCGTAGTTATCCCAGGCGAGGCCGAGGGGGTCGATCTTCGCGTGGCAGGCGGCGCAGTTGGCGTCCTCACGGTGGGCCTCGATC
>JAGKWZ010000487.1 GCA_021151605.1 Verrucomicrobiaceae bacterium | reverse complement strand
TGCTAAGCCTGACCGCCTCGCCAACCAGCTGGCCATGCACGACGCCATGAAAGACGAGCTGCTGGCGGTCCTTGCGAAGTATCGGGAGATGGACCTGCACCAGGTCTTCGTCGTCGATGCGTTCTCGGAGATTTGCTCCGAGGCGCAGATGGGCCCGTGCGTGATCTTGTTCGACGGGGAGCCGGCATGAGTCTGGCGAAAGCAGCGCCGACCAGCGCGCAAGAATTCCTGCTCGGAGCCGCCAGCCTCATGGATGAGCGCGGCAAGCAGTACGACCAGCCGGATGGCGAGCGCAGCATGGGCAGGGCAGTCCGCGCGTTCAACGCCATCACCGGCAACAACCTGAGCGAGCCAGAGGGGTGGCTTTTGCTTCAGGTGCTCAAGGACGTTCGCCAATGGCAGAACCCTGACAAATACCACGCCGATTCCGCAGAGGATTGCGTGGCCTATGCCGCACTTAAAGCTGAAGCACTCGCCAGGGGGTAAATGATGGCAGCGCGTAAATGGTCTGACGAACACGTCGTGAAAACGGTCGATGAGATACGTGGGGCGGGAGGCACTTGGGACAAGTGCGCCGAGGTATTGGGTGTCAACGTTCGCAACCTGCATACCCGCTACAAGTCGGCCAAGGACATCCTCGCGCGTCAGGGCTGGTCGCCGGAGCACGACCTGACCCATAAGGTGCCAGACGGCTACCACCTGAAGGGTGCTTCGACGCTCTACAAGGACGGCAAGCAGGTGCTCCAGTGGGTGAAGTCGAACATCGATCATGAGCGCCAGCGCGAACTGTTCATCCAGGCTTGTGAGTCCATGACGGCCGATCTGCCGCAGGTGGCTTCGGTTGCGTCTCCGGCGGTAACGCTGCCCCACCTGATGGCCGTGTACCCAATTGGTGACGCACACATCGGCATGCGGGCATGGGGCGAAGAAACGCAGGGCGACAGCTGGGACATGACCGAGGCGGTGCGGGTGCAGTGTGGCGCCATGGCCGCGCTGGTTGATCTGGCGCCGCCGGCGGAGAAGGCCGTCATCATCAACCTCGGTGACTGGTTTCATGCGGACAATATGGAGGGTATGACCAGCCGCTCCGGGCATGTCATGGATCTGGACGGCCGTTACGCCAAGATGATCGACGTCGGGATGATGGTTATGCGGCAGTGCATCACCTCGGCCCTGCGCAAACACAAGAGCGTTCGCGTCATCAACGTGGTGGGCAACCACGACGACACCGGCGCCCTGTGGATGAGCGTTGCCCTGCGCCACACCTACGAGGGCGAGCCGCGCGTCGAGATCGACAAGTCACCGGCGGCGTTCCACTACATCGAGCACGGCAAGGTGCTGATCGGCACCCACCACGGCCACACCTGCAAGGCCGAGCGCTTGCCCGGTGTGATGGCGGCCGACCAGGCGAAGGCTTGGGGGCGTACCGAGCACCGCTATTGGTACCTGGGCCACGTCCATCACCAGAGCGTCAAAGAGTACGCCGGGGTCACCGTCGAGTCGTTCAACACTCTCACCGCGAAAGACGCCTATGCAGCGTTCGGCGGCTACCGCGCGCGCCAGAACATGAAGTGCATCGTCATGCACAGCGAGTTCGGCGAGGTATCCCGTCACACCGTCAGCCCCGACATGCTCAGGGAAGAGGCGGCCTAAATGAGCCGTATACAGATCATATTCGGCTCATATGCACTATTTGCGGATCATCTTTCGATCTACCGGGGGAAGGTATGAAACTGAACAGCTCTCGCCAGGCCTGGCACGACGCGTACTACATGCCCTGGGACTCCGCCAGCTCGCACGTCGAGCAACTGGGCCGCTTGGGCTGCTCGGTGCAGAAGACCGAGCGCGCAGTGAGTGCCAGCCATGCCGCCCACCAGGCGCTGGCCGGCTACGTGCAGCGCGCTATCGATACCCTGCACAGCGAAGTCAAAGCGTTCGGCCACTGGATGTACAACCCGCTGGCGGGTGTAGATGAGCAGGAAACGGCGGAGGATGTCGTGTTCGCCGGCGCACGTGCCCAGCTTCCACGTATGACCGCGAAGAAAACCGAGAAGGCCGAGTATGTGGCGAAGGGCATTCTGTTCCGGTATCGCCGTATGCACCAGGGCGGCCAGAGCGCCAACGTCGACCCGCTGATTTCCCCCGAGGCGTTTCGTAACTACCTCGACGACACCTATGGTGTGCAGCTCTCCAGCGAGCAGTGGACACGGGAATGGGTGCCATTCATTCAGGCTTGTTTTGACGTCTGCAACGACGTGGACAAGATGGCTCTGCGCCCGGTGGCCATTGTTGTTGGCGAACTCACCGAAGAGGCCGCATGACCTATTGCCAAGATGTCCGAGATATGGGAGGATTTTCCTAGTTTGGTTCTTTGCCTCTAGCGAAAACCACAACCAAAGCCCTGGCCTAAACGCCGGGGCTTTTGCGTTTCTGGCTTCCCGAAACCTTCTGCACTGCTTGTCATGGTGGTGCCTTTGGCCGATCACACCGGCCTCTTTTATTCCCTATGCCCGCCAGCCTCTGCCGCCATCGTAGAACCGAGGGTGCGCCACGCATAAACGGCGGGCGCCCTTACTGCCATCGTGGCGCAATCGACAGCGCAACTGCCTCGTAAGCAGATGGTTTCAGGTTTGATCCCTGACGGTGGCACCAATCCATTTGAGGCCGGCGAGGCCAGGACTATTCAATGAGCGACCTGACCCACGACATTGTTGCCGAGGGTGCCAAGGCCGCTCCCGCCGTTGCGGCGATCACAACTATTG
>JAGKWZ010000141.1 GCA_021151605.1 Verrucomicrobiaceae bacterium | reverse complement strand
CGAGCGCCAGTCTTTGAAAAACCTCACCGACCTCGTCGATGCCGCTTCGCGTTATGGCATCGCCGTCATGGGCGTGACCGCCGTGGGTCGTGCGATGGCTCGCACGCCGCAGTATTTCCGCCTCGCCACCCGCATCATGGCGGAACTCGGCGCGAACGTGGTGAAGTGCTACTACACCGACACCGAGTTCGACACCGTGACCTCCTGCTGCCCCGTGCCGATCGTGATCGCCGGTGGCAAGAAGCTCCCCGAGCTCGATGCGCTGACGATGTGCTACAACGCCATCCAGCAGGGCGCGAACGGCGTCGATATGGGCCGCAACATCTTCCAGAGCGATGCGCCGATCAGCATGATGCAGGCCGTTCGCGGCGTGGTGCATGAAGGCCTGACACCTGCGCAGGGCTTCCAGATGTACAACGACCTCAAGGCCGCTGGAACCAAGTAATCACCGCCATGTCACTCTCACCCAACCAAGTCCGCCTGATGATGATTCAGGTGGCCGATGCCATCATCGAAGCCGAGCCGATGCTTTCCCAAGCTGACCGCGATCTCGGCGACGGTGATCACGGTCTCGGCATGAAGCGCGGCATGGAAGCCGTGAAGGTCCAGCTCGGCGGGCTTGATCCTGCGAGCGTGGAGCAAGTCTTCGTGACCACCGGCACCGCGATGATGACAAGCATGGGCGGTGCTTCGGGTGCCATTTTCGGCACCGTTTACCGCGCTGGTGGCAAGGCCCAGGCCGGACGTGAAGCCTTTGATTCCGAAGGCCTCGCCCTCCTGCTCGAAGCCGCGCTGGAAGGTGTGATGAAGCGTGGCGGAGCCAAGCCAGGTGACAAAACGATGATCGACGCCGTTGCCCCTGCCGCCGCGAAGGCTCGTGAATCCGTGGCGCTGCCTCTTGCTGAAGCTCTCAAAGCCGTCGCAGAAGCTGGCGAGGCTGGCAAAGAAGCCAGCAAAGCCATGATCGCCCAGTTTGGCCGTGCCAAGACTCTCGGCGAAGCCTGCCTGGGCTTCCCCGATGCCGGAGCCTGCTCCGTGGTGATCATGCTGAACACGATGCGCGACTACGCGGGCCAGCCCTCCTGACCTGTCTTTTCTCGTCAGATCCGAGCGGAAGCTTGGCATCTCAATCAAAGGCGCTCATGCTGATGGCATGAGCGCTTTTTTGTCTCCACTCCTCTTTGTCTTGTCCGGTCTTCTGCTGCTGGAAGCCTCGGCTGCCGAATGGACTCAACTCAAGCCGTTGCCCGATGCGGAAGGCTTCGCCGCCCCCTTCGCTGGCGTGAGTCAAGGAGCCCTGATCGTGGCAGGCGGGGCGAACATTCCAAAGGACAAATGGGCCGATGTCTTCACGAAGGTCTGGTATGACCACGTCTTCGTGCTGGAGCAGCCAGAAGGTGAATGGAAGAGCGGCTTCACGATGGCACGGCCTTTGGGTTACGGAGTCAGTGTGAGCGCTGACGATGGCGTGCTGTGCTTCGGTGGCAGCGATGCGACGCAGCATTACGCGGAGGGCTTTCGCCTGACGTGGAAAGAGGGGCAGATCACCAGCACTCCCCTGCCCTTTTTGCCGAAAGCCTGTGCGAATGCCTGCGGCGCTCTCGTGGGACGCACTGTGTATATCGCGGGAGGCATCGAGACCCCTACCTCCACGACGGCGCTGGCCACGTTTTGGGCGCTCGATCTCGATGCCGCCGAGCCACGCTGGCAGGAGCTGCCCACCTGGCCCGGGCCTGCGCGGATGCTGGCCGTCGCAGGCGCGCTGGAGGATGCTTTTTATCTCTTCAGCGGCGTGAGCCTGACGGCAGGGCCTGATGGCAAAGCGCAGCGCAGTTACCTCAAGGATGCCTTTCGTTTCAGCAAAGATCGGGGCTGGGAAAAGCTGGCGGATCTCCCCCGTGCCACGGTGGCCGCGCCATCTCCAGCAGCCAGCCTGAGCGGGAAGCTGCACATCTTCAGCGGCGATGATGGAGCCAACGTCAACTTCACCCCCGTCACGGCTCATCCCGGTTTCCCACGCAGCACGCTGATCTACGACCCGAAAGGCGATGCCTGGACCGCAGAGGACGGGCTGCCTTTTTCAATCGCCACGGTCCCCGCAGTGGAGTGGCGCTCTAGAATTATCATCCCCAATGGAGAGCTGCGTCCGAGATTAAGAACGCCTGAAGTTTGGAGTTTACCGCAGCCTCGCCAATAACTCTCCCGATGCTCCGCGATCTATTCATCCCTCAAAGCTGGCCCAAATCCGTGCAGATGCTGTTTGGCATCGCCTTGGAAAACTGGCTGCGCTACGCCCTCGTCGCAGTCGTCGCTTGGCTGCTCGCCTATGTGATCTTTAAAAAGCGCTGGTGGCGGCGGAAGATCATCCAGCGTGATCCGGCGGCAGGTGATGTGCGCCGCGAACTGAAGTGGTCCGTGCTCACCGCGCTGGTTTATGGACTCGTCGGAGTCGCGACGATCCTCATCGGCAAAACTTACGGCTGGCAGATGTATCGGAAGATCGACTCGCATGGCTGGGTGTGGTTCGTGGCCAGCATCGGCGTCGCCATTGTCGTGCATGACACTTGGTTTTACTGGACGCATCGGCTCATGCATCACCGCCGACTCTTTAAGCTCTTCCACCGCGTGCATCACGAGAGCACGAACCCCACGCCCTGGGCCGCGTATTCCTTCGCGCCGCTGGAGGCCTTCATGCAGGCCTGCATCTTCCCTTTGCTCGCCTTCACCGTGCCGATGCATCCGCTGGCGTTCTTTGCCTTCATGATCTGGCAGATCGTCTTCAATGTGCTCGGCCACACGGGTTATGAATACTTCCCACATTGGCTGATGAAATCTTGGCTGGGCAAAGTGCTCAACACGCCCACCAACCACGTCCAGCACCACGAGAAGATGCGCGGCAACTACGGCCTCTACTTCAATGTCTGGGACCGCCTCATGGGCACGAACCACAAGGACTACGAGACCCGCTTCCACGAGGTCACGACACGTTCATAACAGCCCAGCCGCAAGAGTCACGATAAACCCCAACCACTCATGCCCGACAGCGTCCAACTCTGTTGCGACACTAGCGATAAAGTAGAGCAGACGAATCGCATCTACTGGGACGTTGAGCACCCTTTGAGCCCCGTGGTGCCGGTGGTGGAACGAGAGACGATAAGCAGGCCCCCGACCCTTCGTTCTCACCGCCCATGAAATCCTTCGCCCTGCTCACCTTCGCTCTTTGCACTTGCCTTGCCATCGCCCAACAGCCCGACGCAGGCAAAGCGGCGAAGAAGGGCAAAGGCAAAGCCAAGGCGACCTCGGCGGAGCTGGCGAAGCGAATGACGACGTGGTTCCCGGAGTTTGCCCATACGCCGGACGTTGTTTACAAGACCGTGGGCGATCAAAAGCTGCAGCTCGACCTGCTGACGCCGAAGGGACTCAAGAGTGATGCCGCGCCGTTGCTCGTGTATATCCATGGCGGCGGATGGGGTGGCGGGGATCGCTACCGCTGCTCGCGACCGGACATCAGCGGCGTCTTCAAGCGCTGCGCGGCGGCGGGCATCATTTGTGCGACCATCGAGTATCGGCTGAACTCGCCCAAGGCTACCGCCTTTGACAGCGCCACGGATTGCAAAGACGCGCTGCGCTTCCTCGTGAAGAACGCGAAGCAGTATCGCATCGACCCCGAGCGCATCGGCACCATCGGCGGCTCCGCAGGCGGGCATCTCTCGCTCGTCACCGCGCTCGGCGATCCGAAGGACTTCCCCGGCGATCCCTCGCTCGCCGGATACGATCCGAAGTCGCTCCGCTGCGAGGTCGCGCATTATCCCGCCACCGACTTCACCGATACGAAGCTCGCAGAGCGCTTCGTGGGCTCGAATCGCGCCGTGCTCATGTTTGGCGGCCCAGCCGATCAAAAGGCCGACGTCATCCGCTTGCTCAGCCCCGTGCAGCTCATCAAGAAAGACTCCACGCCGGTGCTCTGCTTCCACGGCGACAAAGACACTGTCCTATCCGTCGAAAACGCCCGCCGCCTTTTCGCCAAAGGCAAGGAAGTCGGTGCCGACATCCAATACATTGAGGTCAAAGACGGCAACCATGGCTTCAGCAGCCAGGGCACACCGACCATCGACGAGATCGTCGCCAAGGCATCCGACTTCGTGATCGCGAAGCTGACAAAGTGAGGGCGCTTGTTCGGGATCACGACGATCTCGGGTGATCCGTGCTAGGACCCGATTTGCTTCACTCGTTCACGGAAGTTTTTCGTGAGTGCATCGAAGGCAGCATGCTGATCTTCACGAAGTAGGGCGCGGACCTTGGGGAAGTAGGCGCGGAAGACGGCAATGCGTTGTTTGGTGCCGGGTTGGGTGTTGGTGAGTTCGGCGAGGAAGGGCTGGGCGAGTGAGTGAAGGGCCTTCTTTTGTGCGTCGTCGAGGTGCAGTTCTTTGTCGTAAAACGCGACGATGGTATCGGCGGAAACTTCGCGCCCGGCTCCGGTGACGACTTTCAACGCTGGGGTGGCGGGCGGTGGGAGGAAACGATAGCCGACGCCGATGCCCGCCGCGAAAATGGCGGTAATCATGAGCACGATGCGGAGGATGCGGAAGCGGTCCATGGTCGGTGAGCGATTATTTAAAAGGGCGGCGGTGTCTCCACAACAAGTTCGGCGCGGTAAAGGAGTTCCATCACATTGGGTTCGGCGTGCGCGGGCGGGCTCCAGGCGAGGACAGCCCAAGTGGCGAGCGCTGGCAGAAGACAACAGGCGGTGACACGCTCCAGCAAGGCGAGGTTCAGCGCGCGATCATCGCCCGCACTCCAGCGCGCGGCGATGCGGGTAGCGAGGCCGAGCGGGAGGGTGACATCGGATTCTGGCGCGTCATCTTTCGACGGTGGAGCGGATCGTGCGCTGGCGAGCAGATCGTTGAGGGCTTGCTTGGTCGGTTTCATCGGTGGTCGGGTTCGAGTTGTTCATAGGCGCGCTTCAATCGCGCACGAGCGCGGAACA
The DNA here is from genome assembly GCA_021151605.1 of Verrucomicrobiaceae bacterium. GTDB lineage: Bacteria > Verrucomicrobiota > Verrucomicrobiia > Verrucomicrobiales > Verrucomicrobiaceae > Prosthecobacter. Next base: position 8,671 of record JAGKWZ010000141.1, on the reverse strand, counting down.
AGCGCACATGCGCCAGTCCGCGATTCCATCCGGCTTCGGCGGCCACATCGGCGAGGTCGCGCTCCAGCAGTTCCACCTGGCGCAGGAGCCAGGCGTCGATGGGCGCGAGCATGGAGAGGAGACGCTCGACGAGTGCTCGGGAACTCTCGCCGTGATTCGCGTGGCTCTCGCCTTGCGTAGCTCGTGCATATGCAGCCGCTTCGGCTTCGGTGAGATCGCTCTCGTTTTGCAAAGGACGCGCCTTCTGTCGGCGCAGTCGGTCGAGACAGGCATGCCGTGCGATGCGCGCAGCCCAGTGGTCGAGCGGGCCGTCGTTTCGCCAGGAAGGCAGCGCTTTGAAGATCTTGAAGAAGATGTCCTGCATCGTGTCGTCGATCTCGCTGGCCAGTGTCGGATACGAGTTCGCGATCTTCAGCATCTGCGGCCCCAGCCACTCCACTAGCAGACGCGCCGCGGCTTCGTCTCGTGCGCGGATGCGCGAGACGAGCGCGGCGATGTCTGTTCCATCTGGTGGCGAGCCTTCCATTCGGGATCACTGTGGCAAGGCCAACGCACGACGGGAACTGTTTTGTGAGGTGGCATTTCATGGCGATGCAGGCGGAGTGCTGCTGGCGCGGTAGAAGCGTCTGGCTTCAGGGGCAGGATTGTAGATCCACACGTCCTCCATGTCCGCGCTGACGGGTGTCGTGAGTGTGGTCAGCGTGCTGGTGCCGTTCCAGTCGAGGAGATTGGTGGAGGTCTCGATGCCAAAGCCAAGTGTGCCCGCATAGCTCGCGCGCTGAAACTCCAGAACGGGCAACACATCCGCGCCGATGGTTTCCATCTGCATAGTCAGCATGGGCATGATGCTGGCGGAGTAGGGATCGAGGCCGAAGTAGGCTTCGAGGCCGTTGCTGACGCCGTCGCCATCGCTGTCGGTGACGGGAGTGTTGTTGGGCGCTGCGAGTTGATAATACGCGGCCCAATCCGCGAAGCTGGAGATCGCGTTGAGGTCCTTGTATTCGAGCGGCACCGTGGTGGCGATTGAAGCCAGCGGAGGAACAATCGGCAGGACGCCCGTGGAGGTGGTGCTGTCCACCGGTATCACGATGCTCTGAACCCACGACAGGCCGTTGGACAAGAAGGCCGGATGGTCCGTGGCGCGATAGACACGAGGCCGCAGGAACTGCGAACGCAGCGGGCACTCCTGATGAAAACGCATGAGGCACTCCCACGGTAGCTTCAGCAGCACAGGCAGATTGGTGCCGCCAGCGGGCCAGGGATAACCGCCGTTGGTATTGCCCGCGATAGCGATGCCATCGGACATCACACCGAGGCCGCCGATTTGAATGTCGCGTGTTTCACTGAACCAATGGACGAACTCGGTGACACTGAGCTTCTCATCCAATCGCGCCACCCAGCTCTGTCGTGGCAGTGTGTTGGCATGACCGCAGGCGTAGAGACCGCCATTGGCCCAGACAATGTTGCCAGCGGTGGCGATCTTCGCCGTGGCCATCGGGGAGCTGGTATGGTCCGGGTCAGGACCGATCTGCACGAGGGCAGTATTGAGCCCCTCGGGCGTGAAGCGCGCCACAGTCACCGGCGGATACGGATGGGTGATGATCACAAGCATATCGCCCAGCGCGTAGATGGAGCCGTCAGGCCCTTCGGTGACAGACTTGAAGCCGGGGCCAATCACCGCCGTGGACCACATCGCTGCACCCGTGGTGGCGTTCACTTTCATGATCAGTCCTTTGGTGTTCGTGTGAGCCCCGACGGCGGCCTCGGTCCGGCCCACGGCAGCGAGGTTGTTATCCGAGAGAATGGAGAGACCGCTGAGCGTATCGTTGCCGCCAGAGACGGGATAACGTTTGGCCCAGAGGACATCGCCAGCAGCGTCGAATTTCACGATGTTCCCATCAGAGCTGCCACTCACGTTCGCTGACCCGCCAACGAAGTATTCCCAGGCGGTGCTGCTGGGGCCATTGGGCACCTTGCGGCTCGTGACAGAGTTGGGAGCGAATCCGAGGCTGTGATTCTTCACCCAGAGGCGGTTCCCATTCGCATCGTAGTGAGAGATGTTGAGACCCACGCCTGACTGCTGGAAGAGCATGAAGGTGTTGTCCTCCAAAGCTACGCCGCCGATGGGCAGACCGGAGGTGGAGGTCAGGCGTGTCCAGAGCAGTTCACCATCGGCGGTGAAGTGCGCGAAGATGCTCTTCTCCCAGCCGCAGACCATGGTGCCATCCGTGAGCTGAATGATGAACGATTTGTCCGTCAGGTTCCAGCTTCCCGTCCCAGGCACCAGCGTGCGACCCCAGCGCAAGTTGCGCGCCGAGCCAAGAGGTCGAAGCGCATTCGATGTCGGCGAAGAGGGTGCTGGAGGAATCAGCGGAGCACCGGCGTTGAAGGAAAACAAAGGATAGTCCCGCAGGCTGCTCTGATGCTCATAGATCGGGAACTCAAACACGCTGAAATCCAGTGAGACACCGAAGCCGCCCATCACACTCAGTTGTCCGTCCAGCGACCACCATGGATTGGCGAAGGGTCGGATTTGAGCTGTCACTGTGGGGCGCGCACCGACGCTGACGGAGAACGCGGCGATGTCTGGCACGGCTGGATGCACCTCAAACTCCGCCCCCACTTCCACGAAGGCACTGAGATCTGCACCGAACTCCTTGAACACCTCCGGGGAGGACAAATGCAGCGGCTCGTGCTCCTCGTAGAAATCAATGTCCATGGGCAAGCCGTGATTCCATGTGGCGATCATGCCCTTCCGTGATGAGGCCTCAAAGGGAACAGTGATCTTGTCCGGGATGTTCACGGAGGCACCCGCCTTGCCGTAAATGAGGGGCTGGATGGTGACCACTTCCCCCAGCTTGATCTTCGGCAGCAGGATGTCGGGAAAGAGCTGTTTCTCATCGTTGAACTGGGTCCCGATGCCGGTGTCGCACTCGATCACGAGGTGCGTGTCCACGGCCACTTCACTGCGCATGATGATGCGTTTGGGGCCAAAATCACGCGTCTGCATCTGGAAGGCGAAGGGCACGGCAGAGATGTTGATCTCTCCGCTCACGCGCAGTGCATCCACGCCTGGGATGGGATGGAAGTCCTTCAACGTCACGGGGGTCGCATTGTAACCACGCAGCTCGGTCAGCCTGCCATCAGAGGCATCCTCGGCTTCAATAATGGTCGCCTCGGCCTCTCGCGCGGCTTTCTCAGAGTTGGTGAACGTATTGCCCAGCGGCGGATCAAAAGGATCACGCGCTGGTGAATGATAACCTGTGGCAGCAGTGCCGGTGAAGGTGCCGCTCCTTGCCACATTGATGAGATTCACGCGTTCACCGATGATGTTGTAGCGGCCGCTCTTCACGATGACGCGTTTCACCAGGAGCGGCAGGAAGTCGCTCAATGTTCCTTCATCAGGCGCGACGGGCACCGGGCGGTAGTAGTAGTCGTTCCCCGAGGTGTCCTCCGTGATCAGATCGCCCGGCTCCACGCGGCGGATCACAGGCGTGGAAGCATTGAAGACCAGCGTCGCTGCCGTTTCCGTTGCCAGCGAATCATGGCTCGAAAACATCGTCATCGTGGTGGCATCAAAGTTGTAGTTCGGAGCGCCGAAGGTCATCACATCTTCGCCTTTGGGTTCGATGGCGCTGCCATTGAGCAAAGCAGCACGCGCGGCGGCTGCGTTTGCCTGATCACACATGACATAGCAGGTGCCTGAGCCCGTGGCGCTCTCGCCCGCACTCAGCGTGCCGGGATAACTCATGCCGCCGACATAGGTCGTGAACGGTGTAGCCGTGGCCGCTGTGTTGATTTTCAGCTCCACGGATCGCAGCAGCAGCGTGCCCGCGTTGCGCACATCGGCGGTGAACTCGATGAGCTTCTGCCCGCTGGCGAGTGTCGTCACCGCGAGCACGCGTCCAGCTTGCAGCACAGCCTCGGCGGGATTCACCACCACGGCATCGCCCACCTTAGCCACCACTTGCATCAATTGCTCAGACGTGATCAGCGCCACGAACTCGGCTTCATCCACCGCATTGACCACCACATGCAACGAGTGCTCCGCCGCGCCCACCGCCACCTCACCCGGCCCGAGGGAGCCAGCCGCGCTCGCCGCAGTGCGCAGCACATGGAAGGTCACTCCGTTCACCGTGCTCTTCATGGCTGAGCCCGTATTCCTCCACAGAGCCGTGCCCGCATTTAGCAGATCGTGGGACAGCTCAAAGAGATAGTGCCCGGCGTCGATGGCGGTCTCGCTCACGATAGTCACATTCGTCGGCGTCAAATCGCTGCCTTCCGTGACCTGCGTGCGCATGTTCGGCATGGGCGGCGCATTGGCGGCCCATGTCGCATCGCGGAAGATGGTCGCACCACCGGAGGACAGCGGCGTGTTCGGCGGTGCGCCCGTGAGGCCTGTGGCACCAAAGACGGTGACATCATCCGAGATCGCCGCCGTGCCGCCGAAGCGATCATTCGCACGCTCCACCGCTCCAGCATACTGCTGCACCATCGCCCAGCCGGAACCGCTGCCTTCAAAGGCGTATCCCGCGCCCGAATCCGCGAGCGTGCCATCACGCGTCTCCACACCGATCACCGCACGACCGCGTGCCATCGCGACGGATGTGCCAAAGCGATCGCCGTTCGCCCCATTCGGAGATTTCACATAGGCTTCCTCAGCCCAGACAGCACCATCGGAGACGAAGACATACGCCGCACCACGCTCCGCGCTGCTATTGTCTCCGCTGTCGGTGTTCACCGTCGTCGAGAAACTATCCTCGTTGGGCGCACCCACGATCACACGCGCGCCAGACACCGCGACAGAGCGGCCAAACTCATCGGTAGCATCCGTGTTGCTGGCTTTCAGATACGCCTCCTGTATCCAAGCGCTGTAGCGTCTAAAAACATAGGCTGCCCCTGAGTCGGGAGCGGAGTTGTCGATGCCCTCGCCTTGCACACCGGTGTCGGCACTGTCTTCAAAACTCGCGCCCACTGCCAGCAGATCACCCGACACCGCGACCGACGTTCCGAAGCGATCACCCGCTCCGGTGTTGTTAGCCTTGATGAAAGCCTGCTGCGACCAGTTTGATTCGTCACGCACGAACACATACACCGCGCCGGAGTTCGTCGCGGAGTCATCGTTGGGGTCGCTATAAAGGCGGGTCGCTGCGCTGTCTTCATCCGGTGCGCTGACCACGAGCGTGTCGCCAAACATTGCGACTGCAGCACCGAAGTGATCGCCCGCGCCGGGCAGTGCTGGTTTGATCAAGGCCTGCTGTGTCCAGACACCACCGCTGCGTTTAAACACATAAACCGCGCCTGCTTCTGGCAGTCCAGCCGTGGTGGCGCTGCCTCCGTTGATGCCACTCGCCGCGCTGCTTTCACCGGGAGCACCCACGATCATGAGGTCGTCAGAAATCGCCACCGCATGACCGAACTTCTGCACCTGAGCAGGATTGGAAGGCAGGATGTCCGCTTCCTTGATCCAACTCGATCCATCCCAGCGCAGCACACACGCTGTGCCATACGCCGATGGCGCACCGGTGGCCTGCTCGTTCGGAGCACCGACAGCCACGACATCCTGCGCCAACGCCACGGCGTGCTGCACCTGACTTGTCAGCGGCGTCACGGCAACCGTCACCGAGGATGACGCCGTCGCTGTCAGGCCGAGCGAATCCTTCACGCGTAGCTTCACCGGATGCACGCCGGGCGAAGCGATGCCCACCGCGTTTTGATCGTCAGAGGCAAGCACCACGGTTGCACCCGATGCGTCATCGTATTGACCGTCGTTGTCGAGGTCCCACGCATACTCGATGATGGAATCCCCACAGGCTCCATCCGGGTCAGACGATGCCGAGCCATTGAGCGCAAAGAGCTGCCCCTCGCTGATGTTGTAAGGCCCGCCCGCGACGGCCGTCGGAGGATTGTTGCCCTGATTCACCGTCACCACATGCCACTGAGAATCCGACACGGGCGGCACATGATCATTCGTGATCGTCAGCTTGACCGCGTAGTTGCCGAAGTGTGCATACGCATGGTTCACGATCATGCCCGTGGCAGTTCCGCCATCGCCAAAGTCCCAGACATAGCTCACGATGTTCTGCCCATTCGGATCGACAGACGTGCTGCCGTCAAAGGTGATCACTTGATTGCATGCCGCCGGATGGGGAAGGAAAGTGAACCGCGCGGCATTCACGCCGTCTTCCTCCGTGAGCGTGGTGGATGCGATGTTCGTGGCCCCAAAATTGTCCGTCACCCGCAGATGAATCGTGTGCGTGCCGATGGCCAGACCGAGGTTGGCGAACTGAATGGCATTGAGCGTCGGACTCGCACCGCTGGCATCGTCGAACTGCCCATCATCATCCAGGTCCCATGCATGACTGACGATCAAACGGCCCGCGATGGGATGATACGATCCACTGCCATCCAGCGAGAGCGCCTGACCGAGATTGACCTGGTAGGGGCCTCCCGGAATCGCGACTGGTCCCGGCGGCCCATAGACATACGCGACACCGCGATTGTCCGGAGCGCCGACGGCAAGCGTGCTCCCCCAGAGCGCCACGGTTGAGCCGAAGAACCAACGACCTGCCGCCGTCTGCGGATTCGATCCACGAGGATTGTCCAACGTGACAACCGCAGTCGCTGGCGTGGCGCTCGTCAGATCATACAGATAGGCTCGTCCGCGATCCGAGGTGCCAGGCAAAACGGTATCGGGCGCGCCAATCGCCACGAGATTGCCCGACAGCACGACAGCTCCACCGAACTGACTGTTCGAACCTTCGAACAGCGTGTGAACCGGAGTCGTGGGCGTGGCAGTGGATAAATCATAGACGAATGCTTGCCCGGCACCGGGTGCGCCGATGATGAGGCGATTGCCAGCGATGACGACTGCGCGCCCAAACTCATTCGTGGGTGCAGAGCTTGTAAGCGTATGCACGGGAACGGTCGGTGTGCTTCCCGCGACATCATAGACATAAGCATGACCGATCCCTGGGTCCGCGTTGAGCCTGAATGCACCCACCGCGATCTTTGTGCCGGAGATGCTCACGGCACTACCGAATGAGTCGTCAACGTCGGTTCCGGGATTGTTGAGGGTAAACCTCGGCACCGTCGGTGTGGCGCTCGTCAGATCGTAAACATAAACGGCACCCAAACGGGACACGCCCTCACCATACGCGCCCACAACGATCCTGTTCCCTGAGATGGCGACACTCATGCCAAAGTAGGCGTCCCCGCCACCGCTTGGATTGCTCAGCGTTCGAATCGGAATCGTCGGCGTGGCTCCGGTCACATCGAAGACATAGACCACGCCGCCGCTCGCGGCATTGTAGGCTCCCACTACGATGATGCTTCCGTCAATCGCGACCGCACAACCGAAGCGATCGTATTCAGGAGACGACGCCGGATTGCGCAAGACGAGCACGGGAGACGTTGGCGTGCCGCTCGCCTGATCATAGATGTAAACGCTGCCAGACTGCACGGCCCTCGTGGGATCATACGGCGCTCCCACCACCACGCGCGAGCCCGATACGGCGACAGACTCGCCGAAGTTACCCTGAGGTGACAACTCCGGCGCACTCAAGGTCGCCATTGGAGTGCCCGGTGATCCGCTCGTGAGATTGAAACTAAAAGCGATGCCCGAATCCGTGTTCACGGCATCATCCTCAGGAGCACCCACCACTGCCCAGGCACCCGCCACCGCCACGGCGGCCCCGAAGTGATCGCCCGACGCCGGCGATGGATTATCCAGCGTGACCGAGGGCGTGGCTGCCGAACCACCCGCCAGATCATAAACGTAGGCGCGGCCCGCTTGCGGTTGAACATGTGTTTCACCACTCGCTCCAATGATCACGCGTGAACCGGCAATCGAAACCGCGCTGCCAAACGAAGCGCCACTCGCCACCGCCGGATCATGCCAGGTGAGGAACGGCAACGTCGGCGTCCCGCCGCCGAGATCGAACAGATACGCACTGCCCGCATCCACAGCTCCGCTGTCATCTTGGGGGGCCCCGACGACCAAAAGATTACCCGACAAACTGAGCGCCTGCCCGAACCCTGCCTCCACCGAAGGCGCGGGATTCGGCACCACATGAATCGGTGTGGCCGCAGTCGGCGAAGACAAGTCAAACACCGACACCTTCCCCGCATTCACCGCACCTGTGTCATCGAGCGTTTCGCCCACCGCCACACGATTGCCAGAGATCGCCACGCAGATTCCAAATCGCCCCGCTGACGGATGGCCCGAGCCTTCAAGCGTCAGCACCGGATTGGACGGAGAAGAGCTCGCGAGATCAAAAACGAAAGCGCGCCCATGCCCTCTGTCTTCCTGGGGCTCACCCACCACCACGCGATCACCACTCAGCGAGACCGATGAACCGAATCCACCGAGATACACATCTCCCTCCAGCACCACGTTAGGGATGGAAGGCGTCGCGCCAGACAGCTCATACACATACACCACGCCGACCGTGTTGGTGTGCTGCCCATCAGCGAGCGGAGCGCTCACCACCAACCGCGTTCCCAACAACGCCAAGGAATCACCAAAGCCCGGGTTGGAGTGATTGGGAGGTTCAATGACCTGCACCACCATTCCTGTTTGCACATCGAACACCTTGACGATCCCATTAGTAGGCGTTCCATCCCCCACCGCCGCCAGATTCCCACTCACCGCCACCGCCCGCCCCGCATG
>JAGKWZ010000486.1 GCA_021151605.1 Verrucomicrobiaceae bacterium | reverse complement strand
TACCTGCAGCAGGCCCCAGCCCAGGCCGCCGTATCGCTCGGTCTTCGCGGTGCCCTCGCCTTTAAAGTTCACATAGTCGATCAGACAAAACGCGCCTTCGGGGGTGGCGGAAAGGCCATCAAAATTGGCCTGAACACGCTCCTTCTGCCTTGTCTCTGCCAGCATCTTCGGCAGCGCATGCTGCAGACGTTCCAGGATGAACTCGGTTTGCAGCGCCACGGTTTTCGAGAGGATCGTGCGCAGTTCCTTCAGCCTCGCCCCGCCCATTTCAGCCTCAAAAGCCGCCTTGGATGTCCAGGGGCAGGCCTTCTTCGACCAGGAGGGCACTCTGACTCCGCGAGATTCGAGAAAGGTGGCCAATGGCGGGAAGCTCTCCTCAAACGGCCCACGCCTGCCCGATGGATACCAGATGAAGTGGCCGATGCCGAGCGAGGCAAAGTTTTCGCCCTCATTCCAGCTCGTCAGCCCCGCCACCGTGCCCGCGCATTCATTCTGCCAGATGCGCTGGCCCACGCGCTCCAGCTGCTTCGGTGAAAGGGAAACCGCCGGCTTCTCAGGAGGTGAATCCTGCGCGCTGGCGAGAGTGGTGGTGAGAAAAAGGAGGCCTAGGAGACGTGAAATCATGCCGCCCAGAGTAGCGGAAGCGCGCCGATTGCAAAGCAGTCTTCACTTGGCCGACATGGCCGCAGCGATCTTCGCGGAGCAGTTGCCGAGGATGAAGTTGTGATCCTGCCCGGCCTCCTCATGCAGGGTGACAGCACCCGGATGTGCCGCCGCCAGCTCCCGACTCATCGAGATGGGGATCATGCCATCGTCCGTGCCGTGGAAGATCGTCACCCGTGCTCCCTGCTTCACCACGGCGGCCAGATGCTTCCGATTGTCAAAACGGTGCAGATTCAGGTAGCAGAGCGGCCAGCCCAGCACCCGCCGCCCCATCTCCGTCATGGTCGTGAATGGAGCGATCAGCACCACACGCATCACGCCCTGATCCTCCGCCGCCATCAGCCCCGCTGCGCAGCCGATGGAGTGCCCCAGCACCGCCAGCCGAGGCCGCAGCAGCTCGGGCGTGGTCTTCAAATGCGCCGCCAGAGCCAGCACCGCCGCCTGGGATGACTCGCGAATCGACTTCGGGTTCGGCTTCCCCGAGCAAGCGCCATAGCCGGGATAGTCCACCAGCAGATAACCCCATGACGCATCCCACTCCGGCAGCATCGCCAGCCAGTCCAGAGCCACGGAACCATTCCCCGCAAAGCACATCCAGATCCTCCCCGAGGAGCCATCCCGCGCCGGAATGTAATGCGCCACCTGCCTGCCTTGCGGTGTCGCATACTCGATCCGCTCCCCGCCATGCATCGCCAGCGTCCTCATGCTGCCCGCATCATAGGCCCGTGGATAATAAATGATCCGCGACTGACAGCCCAGCAGCAGCAGGACGGGCAGGAGCAGGAGAAGAAAGATCACGCGGAGAAGACGACGGAGGAGGGACACGGCCGCATGGGTGTGATGCAGGCGGCAGTTGGTCAACCGTTCGGTGGCCACTTCCTTGGCTCAGGCTTTCGCGTCAGCGGGCGCTTCCGCTCCCCGCTCACGGGCGAGGGTAGCTTGGATTTTGGCTTCAATGCGGGTGATCAGCTCTCAGATTTGACTTGCTGCTTGGCGGCCTCTTCTTTCGGCAATGAAATCGCGGAGGATCGCCACTGGATCAGGTATTTGGTCCACCATTCGAAAAAGGGACGCGTGCCGAAAACAGCGACATCCACGCGATAGATGCCATCGCGTGCAATCTGGGTGTAGCACCCATGCTGCACCTTCTCGTCAGGTGCGAGGGCGATGCCCTGCTTCTCACGCTTTGGATCCACGCCCGCCTCCCACATGACTTTTTTCCCATCTGCCTCCGCCACGGGCTTGAAGGAGGTGATGGAGAGATCGACAGGTGTTTCCGCAGCATCCAATCGCGTGAGCCGCACTTCGACTGCCCTCAGCGTAACACTGTCGATGTTGCCTTTCTCAAGATGCACGGAGACCGCCAGATGATCCTTGCTTTCCTCCTTGGCGTGCAGGCGCTCCGTCTTGATTTCGACGGCCATGTTCACATACAACCACCCGGTCGAGACTTTGTAGATCAGAAACCCGCCTGCAAAGACGATGCCGACGCAGGTGAGCAGGGTTTGGATGGTGGAGACAGCATCTTTGTGTGTGCCGAGGTACGTGAGCGTTTGCTCGATTTTGGTCGTTATCCGGTGCACGGTGGTTAATGGAGCGGTTGAGAGGTTGCGGTTCAGGTGAGGTTGATTGGCTCCTCTCCCCACACACGGGCCAGGGTGGCTTGGATTTTGGCTTCCATGCGGGTGATCAGCTCCCGGTTCGCCGCCACCAGCGCCTGCTCCGCCTCGATCTCCGTCACGATGGCGCGTTGGGTTTCCAGCGGGGGAAGCGGGATCTCGAGCTTTCTGATGAATCCAAGCGGGATGAACTTTTGCGTCGAGCCGCTGGCTTGGCGTTGGAAACGATCCTGCATGGCCGCAGAGTCGAGTAGGTCCTTGAGAAACCGGTTATCGACTTGGCAGTCTTTGGGACATTTGATCAAGGCAACGTTTTTCACCGCGTATTCGCGGGAGGCATCGGCGACGACCGGATTTCCAATCGTGCCGATCATCGGCATCAAAAGGTCTCCTTCATCGACCTTTGACCGTTTGTTAATCGCATCGAGGTCAGCCCGACTAATGAGATTCACGTCGGTGAAGTCGATGAAGCCGTTCTTCAAATTCTTGGAGGT
>JAGKWZ010000140.1 GCA_021151605.1 Verrucomicrobiaceae bacterium | reverse complement strand
GTCGTGGACGGGGTGTACCAACCTTGTTGCTGCAGGCTGTACTGCACGAACTGCGACAGATCCGCGGCGGTGTAGTAGCCACGAGGGATCGTAAAATCGCGCGTCACCCCGTCCGTCCACGTCACCGAGAACTGCTGGTTGCCGAACTCGGGTCCAATGTTGGCAAACGAATGGTAGAAGTGGGCCGAGGCGAGGCCAATGCTGGGGTTGCGGCCGCGCAGGTCCAAGGCCTGCGCAAACCGCACTCGGAACTCGGGCAGGTTGCCCACCGCATGGGTGGCGTTCAGGTGAATCAACTGCCGCACCCGGCGGCGGGGCTTGTCGCCGCTATTGCTGCTTCCGCTGATCAAGTCCATCTTGGCAGTCCGTGTTGTGCGTGGGTGCGTGGCCTTAGCGCCCCAGAATAATCCGCGGCGGAAGGGTGGCGAACGTCAGGCTGGCCTGGTGCAGCCAGTCAGACAGCCCGCGCGCATCCACCATCGCCACGAGTGCCCCGTCGGCCCGCTCGAACCGCAGCACCCACCCCGGGCTTACGCTCACCCGCACCGGCATGGCCACGTCCAGGCCCAGCCCCGCGGTCGTGCGCGAGGCGATGAGGGGCCATGTGCCCTGTCCGTTGAAGAGGTACGCGACGGGCCAAGGCGGCGCGGACACCTGCAGCCGGGCGCACTGCACCTGCTCCGCCCACAGCGTGCGCGCCGACACCCGCGTGCCCGTCATGTTGGTCGCCGCCGCCTCCGTCGCCGCCAAGCTCGCCGTCGGCTACACGCTCGATGAGCTGAAAAACGACATCACGCGCCACACGCCCGCCGCGTTCGAGCCCACCATCGACTATGTCGTCACCAAGATCCCGCGTTTCACCTTCGAAAAATTCCCCGGTGCCAACGAGACGCTCACCACGCAGATGAAATCCGTCGGCGAGGCCATGGCCATCGGCCGCACTTTCAAAGAGAGCCTGCAAAAGGCCCTGCGCAGCCTGGAGATCAAACGATTCGGCCTCATCGGCGATGGTGCCGACAAGGAAGTCGATGACGAGACGCTCACCACCAAACTCACCGTGCCAAACGCCGAGCGCATCTTCTTCCTCGGCCAAGCCTTCGCGAAGGGCTGGGATGTGGAGAAGGTCTTCTCGCTGACCAAGATCGACCGCTGGTTCTTGAGGCAGATTGAGGAGATTGTTGCTGAGACCGTCGCAGGTGACATCAAAAAGGCGACTTGGGACCTCTGGGATTGCGCGTCTGATGAGTGCGACATCACTGAAGAGTTTTATGCTCCTCATCGCTCATTGCTACGGAAAGCAAAGCGTCTCGGATTCTCGGATCGACAACTAGCACAATTGGCATTTGGACCTGAAAGACTCAAAGAAACTGAAGCTTCTGTGCGGCACGTTCGAAAGTTGGCCGGCATCATCCCCACCTACCGCCTCGTGGACACCTGCGCGGCCGAGTTCGAGGCCTTCACGCCTTACTACTACTCCACCTACGGCATCGAGGACGAAGTGCGCGACAACGACCGCAAGAAAGTCATGATCCTCGGTGGCGGCCCGAACCGCATCGGCCAGGGCATCGAGTTCGACTACTGCTGCGTCCATGCCAGCTTCGCCCTGCGCGAGCTGGGCTTCGAGACCATCATGGTCAACTCCAACCCCGAGACCGTCTCCACCGATTACGACACCTCTGATAAACTCTACTTTGAGCCTCTCACCCTCGAAGACGTGCTCAACATCTACGAGCGCGAAAACGTCAACGACCAGGTGCTCGGCGTCGTCGTCCAGTTTGGTGGTCAGACCCCGCTGAACCTCGCCAAAGGCCTCGAAGAAAACGGCGTCCGCATCATCGGCACCTCGCCGAAGAACATCGAACTCGCCGAAGACCGCAAACTCTTCGCTGCCCTCCTCGACACGCTCGGCCTCCACCAGGCCCCCAGCGGCACCGCCACCAACCTTGAGGAAGCTCTCGTCGTCGCCAATCACGTCGGTTTCCCCTGCCTCGTCCGCCCTAGCTTCGTGCTCGGTGGCCGCGCCATGCAGATCGTCTATAACGAAGTCGAGCTTACCACCTACATGCGCACGGCCGTGGACTATGGTGATGCCGCGCAGCAGCCAGCTTCCGGCAACGCCCACACCGCGAACAAACCCATCGTCTCTGCCAGCCACCCCATCCTCATCGACCGTTTCCTCGAAGACGCCACCGAGGTCGATGTCGATTGCATCAGCGACGGCGAAACGACCGTCATCGGCGCCATCATGGAGCACATCGAAGAAGCCGGCATCCACTCCGGCGACAGCGCCTGCGTCATCCCGCCCTTCAGCCTCAGCAAAGAAATGCAGGACCGCATCCGCGACGCCGCCAAAAAGCTCGCCAAAGCCCTCAACGTCCGCGGCTTGATGAACATGCAGCTCGCCGTCAAAGGCGACGACTTGTATGTCATCGAAGTCAATCCCCGTGCCTCACGCACCGCGCCCTTCGTCAGCAAAGCCATCGGCGTCCCATTACCAAAACTCGCCGCCAAGATCATGGCCGGCAAGACCTTGAAGGAACTCGGCTTCACCGAAGAAGTCATTCCGAAGCATCACAGCGTCAAAGAAGCCGTCTTCCCCTTCAGCAAGTTCACCGGCGTGGACATCATCCTCGGCCCCGAGATGAAAAGCACCGGCGAAGTCATGGGCATCGACGACGACCTCGGCATGGCCTTCGCCAAGAGCCAGATGGCCGCCGGCGGCACCCTGCCCACCAAAGGCAACGTCTTCATAAGCGTCAAAGAGACCGACCGCCCCAACGTCGTCCGCATCGCCAAAGGCTACGCCGACCTCGGCTTCACTCTCTACGCCACCAGCGGCACCGGCAGCGTCATCTCAGAGGCTGGCATCCCCGTCAACATCCTCCCCAAACTCGCCAGCGGCCAACGCCCCAACGTCATCGACCTGATGAAGAACAAGGACATGGCTTTGGTCATCAACACACCGAGCGGCAAAAACCCGCGTGAGGACGAAGTCAAAATCCGCACCGCCGCCATGCAAAACCGCATCCCGATCATGACGACCTTGCGTGGTGCTGATGCGGCCTTGAGGGCGATCAAGTCACTGCAAGGGAGTGAGGTGCAGGTGCGGGCGTTGCAGGAGTATCACAGATAATCTCATGCAATCCCGAGCAAGTCACCCTTTTTGCCTCCGTTCATATTTCCGATGATTTCGATCTTCCAACAATTTGAGTTCACCTATCCTAACGGCGAGTTGTTCTATGAACGGTCAGGCCAGACGACTCGCCGTCTGAGAGAGGTCTTCCCAAATATCGAGATCAAGAAGGAATTAGAGACACACCAGCGCGAGTTTTCCGAGCCGGATCTAAATCTAAAACTCTTCTTCGGAGTTCGGTGGGCTCAGATTCAATCTCTGGCTACAGCCGATAAAGATTTCCCCCAGAAGGCCGCATTGTTTGCTCAGATCATTACAGATGCTCTCGAGCTTGATCGGCTTTCGAGCTTTAGCTTTCGTCATGTGCTGGGACGGCCATGTTCGTCCCAGGAAAAAGCTCAGGCGCTGATGTGGCCGATGGTGCCGGATGAGCATAAGAAGAAGCTTGAATCCCTTTCACCACTCCCCAGCTACACCTCGTTGCAGGCGGAGTTCACACAGGGGAACTTCGCGTTTGAGTCTCGTCTAGCGATCATGCAATTGATCCCTCATAGCGCACAGCGAATCGGGTCCGCCATCCTTAATAAGCTCCATGATATCGTGTTGCCTGCGGTCCAGTTCAAGGCAGCCTCAGTCGAGGAGGCCGTTGAATATCTACGAGTCCAGTCTCGTGCATTGGACACGGTTGAACCGGAAATCTCTAAGAAGGGAGTCGAGATACTCTTGATCACTGGCCCTGCTGACCCGTTCGCAAAGCCTGCTCAACTGACACTAGACCTGCGCACTGTTCCTTTGATGGAAGCATTGCGGTTCGTAGCGGACCTAGCCGGCATGAAACTGAAGATGGGGCCGGATGCGGTATTGATCGTTTCCGACTGGGACGACGGTTCATTGCCTCATGTGACGATGCACATTCAGGCAACTGGGCAGGTTCCCATCGAAGTTGCCAATTTGGATGTGGCCGCGTTTATAGAGAACATCCGAGACAAACACACAGAAGAGGTTATGATGAAACTCGCACCACATTTGTGTCAGCCATGAACACACAGTTTCTCTCACCTGCTGCTCGCCAAGTCGAATCACGGCTGAAGTCTGACAACCTCAGCAACCTTGATGCGTTCACTCGCGAGTTCGCTGTTCACCGAATCGAAGAGAAGGGCTATTCAGCCTCGGACTACATCTTTACTGCTGAGCGAAGGAACGAACTGGCAGGCAACAAGATTCTTGGTTCCAAGCGTCTTGATCTCGGAAGTTATTCAGAAGGTGATCTTTATGGAGCATCGGGTAGTCCTGTCCCTCGGTTCCGATTGGCCATCAGCAATCTAGCCAGCAAGGCAGAACGAGTCGCCACTCTGTGGGACAATGAGACGGAGTATGCCCATCAAGTGGCGCTTTTTTGGGCCGACGTTGGAAGACTCAAGGAGTTCCTCTCGCTCTCTCCAATAGTTGCTGAGATGGTGGCGGAATTGAGGACTGCCCGCTTCCAAGTGCTTGGCAAAGACACGCCTTTAGAGTTAATCAAAGCCATCGCATCGGCGTTGTCGCTTGCTGCCAAGGCCGCTCGGTTTGATGCCGAGTTGATCGATAAAATGGTCGAGACATTGGAGCAGGGCGGATTCGATTCACTCGCTCCCATCGAATTGCTCCATAGCAATGGCTGATGTATTACTAGACAGCTCAGTCGTCATCGGACTGGTCTTCCGCCACGCAGGTGAGCGCCACGCTTGTGCTGCTGCTTTTCCTGCTGACTCGAATCTACTCTGTTCGAACTATGTGATCTTTGAAATCGCGCGTGGTTTCTTGCGGCGGCTGATCGCCTTGCACAACACTTCGTTCGAGTTTCGGAAAGTAGCCGATCTCCAAGTTGCAGCGACCTCCGGCCAGAGGCGTTTCACCTATGAGATGCCGACATGGATCGGGGCCGTCACTGACTATCTTGCTGAACTTGAAGCTGAAGACGGCAACTCGAAGTCTGATGTCAGCCTTGAAGAATTCAGGGCGAAGCTGCGTGGTTGGATACGGCGAGGCTGGAAGCAGCTTCACACCAAGTTTCACACAATCAACGAAGTCGGATGCCGTAACGATATCCCACCGCCTTTTCAGAAACTCAATCAACTTTTGGATCAAGCTCTTCCCGATAGCGAGTGCGGCACACCAAGCGCCTGCAAGCTTCAAATCTTCGTCCATTCACGGCCTTTGGAGATTGCCTCGGTCGTAGCAAGCCTCAAGGCGCTACCAAAATCCAAACTCGACGCTGAGACCGCTAAACGCATCGAAGGGCTCAATCACCTCCTTTCCAAAGCAGAGATGGAACCATTTGAAGGTAAGCAATGCCATCGTTGTGGCGATGCGATTATCTGTATGGAGGCACCTCCAGATGCACAGATTGCCACGAAGAACGTAAAACACTTTGAGCCCATCGCAGAATCACTCGGGAAGCGACTCTTGGCTGTGAAGTCGGCTACTTCAACAGAGCCAAATGCATAGCGGGAATGGCGTTCGTCTCTTGACAGAATAACCTCGTCACTTTCCGCCTCGCTGACTCACTGTCGCGTGAACTCCTCGCTGACTCACTGTCGCGTGAACTCCTCGCTGACTCACTGTCGCGTGAACTCCTCGACGACTGGCTTCGCGCTTCTTCTTGGCTAAAGCTACGACGAACAAACCGCGACGCCTTCCTCGCCGCCAATCCGACGCCGTGGGACGACATCACCGAAGCCTGCTACCACGGCCAGTTCTCCGACAAGCTCGACGAACACCTCGACGCCGCTCACGGGTCTTGCGCCCTGCGTGATCCACGCCTCGCCCAAATCGTCGCCGACCGTCTCCATCACTTCGACGGCCAGCGCTACGACCTCTGGAGCTACGTCATCATGCCCAATCACGTCCACGTCCTCTTCACCCTCCGCGACGGCGAATCCCTCCCCCACACGCTCCAAGGCTGGAAAGGCGTTTCGAGCCGCCTCATCCACAAATCGGGTCTCTGTGACCTCAATCCCTTCTGGCAGCCCGACTATTTCGACCGCCTCATCCGCAGTCCCGAGCACTTCAGTACCGTGAAGGCCTACATTCGTGAAAATCCGGCCAAAGCGGGTTTGAGGGCCGGTTTTGTGCTTTGGGAGCGAAGTTAGAGGAGTGGAGCGGAGCGCGGACACTCCTGTCCGCTTTTCTCTTCGCGGCTTCGCCGCCATTTGAATGATGCGGAGAAGCTGCGTAGCCGCGAAGCGAATCTCCGCGCTCCCTTCCTGCAACACGATTGGCCTGCGGTGCTAAAGATCACCGGGTGCAGGGGCGTAATGCAAAAGCCGCGTTTGCGGCCACCGATGAATTTCCCACGCATGTCTCTCTCCCGAATCCTTGCTCTGCCTGTCTTGTTTTTGGCCTCCACGGTCCTCGCCCAAAACGGAGGCTCAGGGGTGGCGGTGCCGCCTTCGTTGGTCCCGGCGGAGCTGGTGCCGGATACGCGGGCTTTGTCGGCGGAGGAGGAATTGAAAAGCTTCCAGGTGGCACCGGGCTACCGGGTGGAACTGGCGGCGAGTGAGCCGCTGGTGGGCGATCCGATCTTTGCGCAGTTTGGTCCGGATGGTCGGCTCTGGGTGGTGGAGATGCGCGGATACATGCCGGACATTCACGGCAACCGTGAGGATGAGCCGGTGGGCCGGATTGTGATCCTGACCGACACCGACGGCGACGGGCGGTTCGATCAGAGCAAGGTCTTCCTCGATCAACTCATCATGCCCCGCACGGTCCTGCCGGTCGGCGATGGTGCGCTGGTGGGCGCGCCACCGATGCTGTGGTATTGCCCGGACAAGAATGGCGATGGCAAGGCCGATGAAAAGATCGTGGTGGCGCAGGATGCCGGTGCGCAAACCATCCCTGGCCGCCCGGAACTGGCGAACCCGGAACATGGTGCGAACTCGCCGCTCTGGGGGCTGGACAACTGGATCTACTTTGCGGAATACGCGGCGCGTTTTCGCTGGCGTGGTGCGGGTGCATTCGAGCGCAGCATCTCCTCCATGCGCGGTCAGTATGGTCTCAGCCAGGACGACTTCGGTCGTCTCTATTACAACTTCAATTCCGGCCACCTGCAGGGCGACATGTGGCCCTCCCATTACCGTCTGCGCAATCCGCACCACGCGAAGTCTGGAGGCCGCATCAACCCGACGGTGAACCAGGCCGTGTGGCCCATCCGCGTGACGCCCGGCACGAACCGCGCCTACATCCCGGAGAACATGGCGGGTTACAAGATCAAGAACTTCACCGCCGCGTGCTCACCGTGGATTTATCGAGGCGATCTCTTCCCGGCGGATGCGCTGGGCAATGCCTTCGCCTGCGAGCCGGCGCTGCATCTCGTGAAGCGAGACATCCTCACCCTCGAACAAGGCAAGCTCGTGGCGCGTGAAGCCTACCAGCAGCGCGAGTTTCTCGCGTCCACGGATGAGCGCTTCCGTCCTGTCAGCATGACCACGGGACCCGATGGAGCGCTTTACGTCATCGATTTTTACCGGGGCATCATCCAGCACCGCATCTCCCTCAGTCCCTACCTGGAAAAGTACATCCAGGACCATGACCTCGTGAATCCGCGCGGCTTGGGACGCATCTGGCGCATCGTGTCTGAAAAGGCGAAGACACGTCCTGCACCGAATCTGACGAAGCTTGGCAGTACCGAGCTCGTCCCCCTCCTCGCTCACACGAACTCTTGGCACCGGGAAACCGCGCAGCGCCTACTCGTTGAGCGTGCGGATGCATCGGTCGTTCCTGCGCTGGAAGCGCTCGCCCGCGGCGAGGTCGCGCTCGGCCGTCTGCATGCCTTGTGGACGCTCGATGGCCTGGGCAAGAGCACCTGGCCGGTGGTCGAGAAAGCGCTCGCGGATGCCGATGCCCGCGTGCGCAACGCTGCGGTGCGCATCGCAGAAGGTTTCTTCGCCGGAGAAGGCCGCGCTGCTGCGATGACGAGGCTCATCGCTCTCTCGGCTACCGAAGCGGACTCGCAGGTGCAGACGCAAATCGCCCTGACGCTGGGCGAGTGCAACGACTCGGCGGCCGATCAGGCCATGGCGGCGATGGCCAGCCGCGTGCCCGATCATCCTTATCTGGCCGAAGCCATTCTCAGCGGCATCAAAGGTCGCGAGCTGGAACTGCTGGAGCATTGCCTTGCCACCGGAAGTGGCAAGACGCTGATCTCAAGCCTGGCGGGCTGTGTGGCTGCCGAACGTGACCCAGCACGTGTCTCACGCTTCCTGGCACTCGCGGAAAAAGCCGGTGCCACGCCTCGCAAAACACTGCTGGCTGGCTTCACCGCCAATGCGGCGGACTTCACCCGCCGGAAGGTGAAGCTCGAAGCCAAGCCTGCTTTTCTCGACACTCCCGGCACCGAAAAGGTGGCGGACATGCTGACTTGGCCGGGCAAGCCTGCTCCCGCAGGCTTCAAGCCGCCGCGCCCGCTGACGGCTGATGAGCAGGATCGTTTTAAGATGGGCAAGGCGCTCTACTCCGGCATCTGCGCAGGCTGCCATCAGCCCAATGGTGCAGGCCTCGATGGCATCGCCCCGCCGCTGATTGATTCCGAATGGGTCACGGGCTCGCCCGAACCACTCAGCCGCATCGTGCTCCACGGCGTGCGCGGCTACCTCACAGTCAAAAAGAGGCGTTACCAGCTCGACATGCCTCCGCTGGGCGCTTTGGGCGATGAACCTCTGGCGGCCATCCTCACCTATCTCCGGCGCGAGTGGGAGCATGGCGCGGAGCCCATCTCACCAGACTTCCTCAAAGCGATCCGCGAAAAGGAAGCACGACGCACCGATTCCTGGACGGAACAGGAGCTGCTCAAGATCCCGTGACCATGACCTGCTGAAAGGAGCAAGCCTCACTCACGCCAGCGCCTCGCGGCAATACTGCACGCACTTCTTCACCTCGGCGACGGCGGTGGAGCCTTCGGGGATTTTGTATTCGAGCTCGATCTCGGCGGGGAAGGTCCACTTCTCCTTTTTCATGAGTTGGAGCACTTCCTTGATCGGCGTCTGGCCTTTGCCCCACTCCACATTGCCGCCGTCGGCGGTGCGGTCTTTGAGGTGGAGGTTCGTGATGCGGCTGTGATACTTCTCCAGCACCGGAATCGGCGATTTACCCTTCGTGCCGGCGACGTAGTGGCCGATGTCGAGGTTGAAGCCGATGTACTGGCCGAGATCGAGGATGGCGTCGAACTTGTCCATCTCCGGCAGGTTGTTCGTGTGGTTGTGGAATCCGACCCAGATCTGGTGCTTGTCGGCAAACGGCGCGACACGCGCGGCGAGCACGGCATTGCGCTCCGTGGTCACCGCTGAGCAACCGAGAGCCTTGGCCACGAGGAAGTTGAACTCGATTTCCTCATTCGACTGCCCGAAGCCCATCTTGTGGATGTGAATGTTCACGCCTGCGTCGTTAAACATCTTCCTCATCTCAACGCACTTGGCGATCTGCTGCTCCCGCTCCGCATCGGTGATCTTCCCGCCTTTGATGCCCGCGTAAAGCTGCGTCGGCCCGCCCATGAGTTCGGTCTCGCTGAGGCCGTCTTCGACCAGCGCCTTCAGCGTTTCCTCCGCTGTCTTCGCCATGCTGCGATAACTGTAAGTGATGCAGCCGACGCGCACGCCATTGAAGACAGAGTTCGGCTTCTCAGCAGCCGATGCGAATCGAGGAAGCGAGAGGCCAGTGGCGGTGGCGAGAGCAGTGCCGAGGAAATGGCGGCGAGAGAGCGAGTGAGTAGTCATGCAAAGGGGGAACGCCGAATCGCGGCGTCTTTTGCCTGAATCGCAGGGAAATTAACGCTGCAAAGCGCGAACGCTGTAAGCCTAGGTTTGGACAGGCCGACAGCGCCTACAGAATGCCAGCAAGCTGGCCCTGCTGCGCGATGGCATCCATGGCCAGGGCATGATCCTCGTGATCACCGCCGGTGGCTGCGTTGTGCGCAATGCCAAGATCCTTACCCATCTGATCAGAGCGCGCTCCGAAGGAGCCAGTATCGGACACGAGCACCGTGGGACTGCGCAGTTGACCGTTGCTGGAGACGATGTCTTCCAGGTTCCGACGAGTGCTCAGGGAGCCAACGGTGAGCTTGGTGCCGAAGGCGTTGAAATTGGCGTCGTTCTTGGTGCCGCCCTCTTCTTCCGCCACACCCTTCGCTGCACCGGTAGCGCTGCTCATGGGCCGATCATAGACCACCCCGCCAAGAGTGTAGCCGCGCGACTCGACCGAAGCCTGCAGCCGTGATGCCACTGATGCACCCATCGAGTAACCATGCACGACGATCTGATCAGGCTGGAACCCCAGCTGCAGCAGATGATTGATCATCGCGAAGCCGTCTTTGGTGATGCTCTTCTCAGAGGGCGACTTGTCGGAACTCTGTCCATAGCCTTGATAGTTCAGCGCGACGAAGTTGCAGTCATGCTGGCCTGCGTAGCGGCCAGCAATCGTGGTTCCATACTTCTCCGCCGAGCCTCCAGAGCCCGACAAAAACAACACGACTGGCTTGTTCGTATCGAGGACGGGTGAGTTCGGAGATGCTGAAACCGAAAACCCAGAAAGGTGTTTGTTGCCTCCGAGCGGCACCTGCAAATTGGCGTCTGTGCGAGCGTTCGCATTTTGATTTGGCATGGCCAGTCCGATCCTGTGTTTCAGCACGTGCTGCGATGGAACCGCCTGGCGGTCCGCAGCCTTACCGAAAACCATATCGCGAACGCCCGCCAAGTTATTGGTGGTGGCACCACGCAATCCGCTGCGACCGAGGGTGAAGGTGGCATCCGGCCCCTTGTGCGGAGGCGTGTTCATGATCTTGTTCTTCAATGAGGTGAAGCACAGCGATGCAAACCCTTCGGGCCGAGAGAACTGGATAGGCCCCTGCTGTTGAGGCTGCTGCTGCGCCTGCACATTCTGTTGCTGGGTAAAGAAGGAGCGGATTTGGTCGGCGATTCTCATGATGGGTGTGGGGCGTTAATGAGATGCAGGTTGAGAGCGGTGAAACCCGAACCCTGAGCTAGATGCGCAGGCCGCCAGCAGGCAGGTCGCTGTCTGTTTGCGGAATCAAGTTCACGCTCATGTCCTCAGGCTCCAGCCAATCGCGGCTCTTCAGATCCGCGATGACCTTCAATACCTGACTGGCAAAGGTATTGCACAGCGTGACGAATTCATCGGCCTGAGCAGGGCTGGTAGTCGCTGGTCGCACCAGCATGAGAATGCCGCTATCGTCCATCGCCACATGCGCACCTGCTAGGTCTGCAGCAGGGAAGCCAAGCGTGAGCACGTGCCTGAGCAAGGCTCGCTCCTGCGCTGCTGTCTCCGCGATGTCGAGAGAGCAGAGCGGAGACCAGAGCATGAGTTCTCCACTCGACTCATTGTATTCAAAAGACAGCTCTCCTTCCTCGCCAAATCCGACGGAGGCGAGATTGCTTTCATCGAGCGAGATGGTTTCGAGGGAATGGCTTTCGCAAAAAGCTGCGAGCAGTTGATTCGTTTCGTCGCGAGTGATCATGATGTTTTATCAGCGTTGTGAGAGCGTGAGATTTCAATTCGGAACAAAATTTGTCATCTTTGTTTTGCCCTCGACGTCGGAGACTCATCCTACGGGGAAGAAATAGCTTGCTCAGAGAAGCTAGGGAATCGGTCCGTTTTGAAAAGCTCTGTAATGTCTCATCTCCATTACGGTGATGGACAGGTGTTCCCGTTTTAGATCCGCGATTGATTTCTTATGCCTGACCTCGACGACATCCACAACCTCATGCAATCCGCCAGCGAACTGCTCGACGTAGCCGAGGTCACTGAAAATCTCGATAACCAAACCTGGTGCTTCTTAGTCGATGAACAGGAGGTGGTGCATGTGGAATGCGACGACGAGTGTGAGCGGCTAGTGCTGTCCACCGATCTCGGAATCATCGCAGACGAGCGCCGCAATGAAGTGATGACGACGATGCTGGGCTACAACCTGCTGTGGCGAACGACGGGCGGTGCGCGCATGGCGATGGACCCGGAGTCTTATGAGGCAGAGCTGCTTTTTGAGCTGCCGTCGGCGCGACTAGACGCGAGCCGCTTTTGCACGGCGTTTGGCAACTTTGTCTCGGTGGCCGCCGACTGGCGGCAGCTGATTCAAGCCGGCCCCAGTGAGGCTGCCGGTGAAACGGATGGCCTTCCAGACTTCGGATCAGCCCTGCGTGTCTAATTGAATCTACTCTCTCACCACTCATGAAAATCACTGGCAACGAAACTCTGTCTCAACTGGTCACCTCCTTCAGCAAGGCCCCCAGCGGCAAACATCTGCGACTCAACAAGAAGCAAGGCGAGACAACGCTCAAGATTCACACGGGCCTGCTCAAGTTCAGCGGCAAAGGCGAGAAGGCAGCGGCGAAACGACAGACGAAGCATGAGAACGCGGTGAAGTTTGTGCGCGATGCGCTGACTCGACAATTCCCCAATGAGCAGGGCAAGATCGACAAGCTGATGTCCGACATCGGCAAGGACATGATCTCGGTGAAGCAGCTCCGGAACTTGGAGCGTGAGATGCTGGGCGAGACCACAGGCAGCTTTGACTCCCGGGAGGAGATGAGCGAGACCAGCAGCTCAGGAAAGCTGGAGAAATCGGAGAAGGTGGAGAAACAGGGCGGCAAGCTGCAGCTCAACGGCCTGCCTGAGGAGATCGATTTCAGCGGAGCGAAGAACTTCGAGACGCGTAGCTCGGGCAATGGTGGCGTGGTGATCCTGGAGACCGGCGGCGTGAAGGTGGCGGTGAAGGATCATGCGAATGGCAACGAGATCCTGGGATCGCGACTGGCGCGAGAACTGGGCCTGCCAGCACCGGAGACGCGTTTCCTTTCGGACAAGGAGAGCATGCAACTGCAGAACCAAATGATTAGCAAAGGACAAAAGATGCCGCACAACTCAGCGCCTACGGTGGTGATGGAGTATGTGAATGGGGTGGGTATGGAAAAGAACGATTCACTCAAAGGAATGAAGCCCACCGAAGTGGCTCGGCAGTTGGGCCGTTGGCTTGCTCTTGATGTGCTGATCCACGAGATAGACAGGTTCCACGGCTTCGGACTCTCCAACGACACTGCTGCAAGCATCAATTCGGCGAACTTCCTGGTGTCCCAAGATGGGAAGATTGTGGGCATCGACCAGAATGTCAGCGGGGGCTACGGTAGCGATGCCGTCGAGAGGCTGACCAGCGATAGCCTTCTCACATTCATGGATATGGGATACGCCATCTCAAAATACGCGGGGGGCGATGGTGAGGACCTCGCCGAGATCGTCAAAGAAAGTGCCCAGGATCTTTTCCGGGAGATCGGGCAAAAGCTCACTACCTCCAGACTGGACGAACTCGCTGATGGCCTCGGTGTCCAGAAGGAGGCCTTGGAGATGATGAAGTCGCGGCTCATGAAGGCGATCGAGTTTGCCGGTTAGCAGCTCAGAACTGCACTCATGGCTTTCCTCACGCCGCAGGGTCCAGTATTCGCTGGTCTCCCAGAAGCCCAAAGCCGATGACCGGGACCTGATCACCACTCCAGCCACACTCGCTTCTGACGGAAGTCGAAGGTGACTCGGTAATCTTTGAGATAAAAGGAGCCCACACGCGGGAT
>JAGKWZ010000485.1 GCA_021151605.1 Verrucomicrobiaceae bacterium | reverse complement strand
GCCTGAGATCAATCGCGACATCGTCGGCGGCGGCGCCCGCGGCCACGACAAGATCCATCCCTTCGACGTGAAGGCCGTGAAAGCCGATCATCCCGTCATGAAGGATGTGCCGGCCAGCTTCACCGTCGAAGATGAACTCTACTACGTGAACGCCGAGCCCGATAAGATCTCCGAAGGCACCGCCGCCATCGAAGTCCTCGCCGAAACGAGCAACAGCGACAAATACCAAAAGCCTCACCCAAGCGTCTGGATCACCAAGCACCCGAAAGCCCGCATCGTCGGCCTCGCCCTCGGCCATGACGCCCGCACGCATGATTTGAAGCCCTATCAGCAGCTTCTGATCAATGCCGCGAAGTGGACGAGCGGGAAGTAAATCACTTTGCCGACAACCACGAAGCCCTCAGCTCCCGTTCGGGGCTCGAGGGCTTCTTTCTGTGGGGGCGTTGGTTCACTGCAAGTCACCACGGCTGACAGCCGTTCATCGTCCCGCCATGCGCCGCCTTCTTTTCCTTCTCACCTGCACTTCTCTCACCTCTCACGCCGACTGGCCCCAGTGGCGCGGACCGAACCGCGATGGCGTCTCCACAGACACCTCCCCCATCGCTGAAAGCTTCCCCGAGGCAGGTTTGAAGAAGGTCTGGGAGAGCGACTACATCCCCAGTGACCACTACGGCGGCCATGGCAGCCCCGTCGTCGCCGGTGAGCAGGTGATCATGTCTGTCGTCTGGCATGAGCGTGTCGCCTCCGAGCAGCGCGAGATCGATAGCGAGGTCATGCAGCAAATGAATTACCGTGGCGTCAGCCCTGAGCTGGCAAAGAAGATGGAAGAGACCCGCCTGAATCTGCCCAAATTGCGCGGAGCCAAGATGGACGAATGGATGCTCCAGTGGCGGAAGGACAACCTCACGCCCAAGGAAGATGTCAGCCTCGGCAAATGGGCCGAGTCCCGTTTCAAAGCTGGGGCCACCGCCCTGCCATTGGATGAGCTCTCCCGAGTCGCCAAACGTGAAGGCAAGCCCTTCGCCAATGTGGATGAGTTTAAAAAATGGATGGAGGACGAAAAATTCTCCCAGCCCGTGAAGGACAAGCTGATCGCCGCCGTGCCAAACACCATCAAGGTGGCTAAAGACGTCGTCGTCTGTCTCGACATCAATACCGGCAAGCCAGTGTGGAAGTTCGAGGCCGAGGGCAAACCCACGGGCCGCAGTTCCAGCAGCACCGCCGCTGTCGTGGATGGGCGGGTCTTTGCTGCATGCAGCACGCACTTTTACTGCCTGGATCAGAAGGATGGGAAGCAGCTCTGGAAGGCAGCACTGCCTGCCAATGGCCCCGCCGCATCGCCGCTCGTCGTGGGCAGCACTGTTTACATCGCCGCTGGGCGGGCTCAGGCCTATGCCGTGGCAGATGGGAAGCTGCTCTGGGATCAAAAAGATGTCCGCAGCAACACGGGCAGCCCTTCTTGGTGGCAGCCAACTTCGGGTGATCCTGTCCTGCTCATGGTCGGGAACAACAGCGTCTATGGCGTTTCGCCCAAGGATGGCAAAGTGCTCTGGGAAGTCGAAGGCGGTGGCCAGTCCAGTCCCGTCACCCAGGGCGACTGGCTCGTTATCTACAGCGGGGCCAAGGACGTGGGCCTGCGCGCCTACCAGTGGCAGAAAGCCGGTCCGCCAAAGGCCGCGTGGTCGCACTTCTGGGTGACGATGCGCTACAGCGGCAGCCCCATCATTCATGAAGGTCATGTCTATCTCATGTGCGGCGGCAAGCACCAGTGCGTGGAGCTTGCCACTGGCAAAGTCAGTTGGCTGGAGAACGAAGTTCAGAGCACCATTACCTCCCCCATCCTCGCTGATGGCAAGCTCATGGTCTTCGAGAACAACGGCACCCATCTCCGCGTCGTCAAAGCCGCGCCCGATGGCTACCACCAGCTCGCCCGCCCCAAGATCGAAGGTATGGGCTGCACTTCACCGGCTCTGAGCAACGGCAAACTCATCGTGCGCCAAAAGGAAAAGCTCGTCTGTTTTGATCTCAGGCCAGAGAAGTGAGGCTCACGGGAGCGGCGTCATGGGTGCTGCTAGGTGCCTCTGACAGCTCTGCCGCCGCACTTTTGCATGCAAAAGTGTGCCGCCGACATGGCGAGAGATGGCTGCTCGGCCTTCAACGGGATGATTTGCCCCAAACGATTACACCTCGCTCGGCAGTAGCTTTGCCAGCTCGGGCGGGAGCGGTGAATCGAAGGTCATGGACTTGCCTGTCTCTGGGTGATCAATGCGGAGGTGGGTGGAGTGCAGGGCGAGCCGGCGGACGGGGTTGGATTTTGCCTCGTACTTGGTATCTCCCACGACGGGGCAGCCGATCTCGGCAAGCTGGAGCCGGATCTGATGGCGGCGGCCTGTTTCCAAAGTCAGCTCGACGAGGGTGCGACCCATGCCATGACGCAGGACTCGGTAATGGGTGATGGCTTCACGTGCGCCGGGGCCGGGGCCGTTGCGCACGAAGACGCGGTGTGGCTGACTTTCATCGATGTAACTGCGGAGTGTGCCGGAGCTGGCCGGTGGGGTTCCTTCCACGAGGGCGAGGTAGCGTTTTTCAAAGTCCTGCCAGTGGGTCTGGAGGAATTCTTTGGCCTCCTCGGTCTTGGCGAAGAGGAGGACGCCGGAGGTCTCGCGGTCGAGGCGATGGACGATCCAGACGCGGGCGCGGCCACTGTGGGCGCTGTCGCGGAGGTAGGTGTTGAGGAAGGAATAGGCGGTGCGCTCTTTCTCACTATCGGTCGCCATGGTGAGGAGGTGGGG
>JAGKWZ010000139.1 GCA_021151605.1 Verrucomicrobiaceae bacterium | reverse complement strand
CTTCCGCACCGAGCTGGAGGAGGGAAATCGCAAAAACTCCCGCCAGGGCCATAACGACGAGCTTTGGTCCAGCTTTAGCCAGAGCATCCACTACCACCGCAGCGAGTTCGAAGATCCGGCGGGCTACATAGCGCTGAAGATCCTGCTCGATAAGTTCGATCAAGAGCGCGGAGCCCCAGCGAATCGACTGTTCTACCTCGCCTCCGCCCCCGAGGCCTTCAAACCCATCCTGGAGATGATCAAGGCCACCGGTCTGAACTCCGGCGTCGGCGGCAAATGGGCCCGTGTGGTGTGTGAGAAGCCGTTCGGCAAAGACCTCGCTACCGCCAAGGCGCTGAATGAAACCGTCGCAGCTACCTTTGAGGAAAAGGACACCTACCGCATCGACCATTACCTGGGCAAAGAGACCGCGCAAAACATCATGGTGCTGCGCTTTGCCAACGCGCTCTTCGAGCCGAACTGGAACAGCCGCTACATCGACAACGTGCAGATCACCTGCGCCGAAAACCTCGGCATGGAAGGCGGACGCGGCGGCTACTACGACACCGCCGGCGCGCTGCGTGACATGGTGCAAAACCACCTCTTCCAGCTTCTCAGCCTCGTCGCCATGGAGCCGCCGACCGATCTCAGCGCCGATTCCGTCCGCGATGAAAAGGTCAAAGTCATCCGCGCCCTGCGCCCGCTCATCGGTCCTGAAGCCGTGGGGGCAAATGTCATCCGCGCGCAATACACCGCTGGCAGTGTCGATGGCGTCTCGCGCGTAGGGTATCGTCAGGAAGACCGCGTGAATCCCGAGTCGAAGACTGAGGCTTACGTGGCGCTGCGTCTGTTCATCGACACTTGGCGCTGGCAGGGCGTGCCCTTTTACATCCGCGTGGGCAAGCAGCTCCCGAAAAAGGCCACCGAGATCAGCATTCACTTCAAAAAGCCGCCGCAGGTCCCCTTCGCCACGCAAAAGCTGCTCGGGAGCAACAGCGAAAACACCCTCGTCATCCGCATCCAGCCGGACGAAGGCATCGCCATGCGCATCCTGTGCAAGCAGCCCGGTCAGGCCATGTCCATGCAGCAGGTGAAGATGGACTTCCGCTACTCCGCCAGCTTTGGAAAGGCCAGCCCCGAGGCCTACGAGCGCCTGCTTTTAGACGCCATGGCTGGAGACGCCACCCTCTTCGCCCGTCGCGACGAAGTGGAAAGCGCCTGGAAGTTCATCGACGAGATCGAGCACGCCTGGCACAAGAACGCCACGCCACCGCCCATGTGCGAATACCCCGCCGGAAGCTGGGGCCCCAAAGAAGCCGACGACCTCCTGCGTCAGGACGGGCACGAGTGGCGGCTGCTGTGACCTAGCCATACTACTAGCGCCTATATTTGGCACGGATCCTTGAGACTCAGTTAGATAAGAATTGCCTACGCCAGGCGGTTTTTGGTAAACGCTGGAAATGCACCGGCATAAATCAACCATCCTGCTTGGCGTTGCGATCCTCATTCTGACGGGCGTTTTTTGGCTGGCCTTCCGACCTGGGAAGACAGACGAAGTGGCGACCACGGGCTCCAATGCTTCGGTAAATCAGCTAGCCCCAGAGGCTACTTCCCAAACCGCCCAGGCAAAGCACCGCTCTATCAGTCTGAAAAAGCGGGCAAAGCCAGCCGAACTCGATCTCCGGCAGAGGGCTGCCAAACCAGTGGCAAATGCGGCAGACATGGCCGAGTTCCGCGCCCGGTATCCGGGGGCAGATTTGGCGTTTGAGAGTGTGGCGGGCACTCCCAGCCATGTGCAGCGGACGGGGCATTTTTTGACCGAGAAGGCTCCTGCCATGCCGGCCAAGGCGGTGGTGGGTGGATTTTTGGACCGGAATGCGGCGCTTTTCGGCCACGATGCTGAGGCTTTGAAACAGACGCGGATGATGCGTGGAGATGTGACGGCGCATAATGGCATGAGCACGCTCGTGTGGCAGCAGGAGGTGGACGGCATCCCGGTCTATGAAGGCACGCTGAAGGCGAATGTGACGAAGGATGGCCAGATCATTCATGTGGGCAGTCACTTCATTCCCATGGCGGAAGCCGCTACAAACCTGGGGCCGCAGCAGCGGAAGCAGGTGATTGAAAAACCTGCACTCGATGCGCAGGCGGCGCTGAAAAAGGCCGCATCGGCTCTTGGGGATGAGTTGGCAGAAGCAAAGCCGACTAGCGAACCAAAGGGGCCGGAAAGGCGACAGAGCTTCGATGCCGAAGGGGTGAGTGATGTGAATAGTGGGCTGGCTTGGCTTCCGCTGAGTGCGGGTGAGATGCGCCTCGTGTGGGATGTGACGATGACTAGTCTGGCTCACAATGAGATGTTCCGTGTGTTGGTGGATGCGCAGTCAGGCCAGACGCTGCTACTTCGTTCGCTGACGAATGACATTTCGAATGCGACCTATCGCGTGTTCGCGGATGTCACGAGTTTCCAGCCAACAGACAGCCCGGCACCATGGACGCCGGGGCCGAATGCGCCCACGAGCACCCAGGGGACGGAGATCCCGACGAATCTCGTCACGCTTTCAGCCATCAACACGACCGCCTCACCGAATGGATGGATCAATGATGGCGACCAGGAGACGATGGGAAACAATGTGGATGCGCATCTGGATTTGGATTCAAACAATGTGCAGGACACTCCCAGGCCGAATGGAGGGCCTTCACGGACCTTTGATTTCGCAGTCAATCTGACACAGGAGCCCTCGGCTTACCGCAGCGCAGCCGTGACGAATCTGTTTTATCTGAACAATTGGATTCACGACAAGCTGTATGACCTGGGCTTCACCGAGACAGCAGGGAACTTTCAAAATGACAACTTTGGCCGTGGCGGCAGTGGCAATGATGCGGTGCAGGCGGACGCGCAGGATGGCGGCTCGATCCTGGACGTAAATCACATCAACAACGCCAACTTCTCTACTCCACCTGATGGCAGCCCGGGCCGTATGCAGATGTACCTTTGGACGAGCCCCACACCAGATCGGGACGGTGACTTCGACGGGCAGATCGTGATCCACGAATACGTCCATGGCTTGAGCAACCGACTGGTGGGCGGTGGCGTGGGCATCAGTGGGCTGCAAACTCGTGGCATGGGGGAAGGGTGGAGTGATTTCTATGCCCTCTGCTTGCTGGCGAATACGGGGGAAGATCCCGACGCGGTGTATCCGATGAGCGGCTACTCTCTCCAACTGCTGTCTGGAATGACGACCAATTACTATTTTGGCATCCGTCGTTACCCGTACGGCACAGACATCAACAAAAGCCCTCTGACTTTCCGCGACATCGACCCTACTCAAGCCGTTGCGCATTCTGGCATCCCGCTGAGCCCGCGCTACCTTGCCTCAAACAGCAATCCAACATCCGTCCACGCACAGGGGGAAGTCTGGTGCAATGCGCTCTGGGAAGTGCGGAGAAATCTCGTGGTGAAGCATGACTTTCCGACGGGAAATACTCTCGCTCTGCAACTGGTGACAGACGGCATGAAGCTGGCCCCAGTGAACCCGAATTTCCTCCAAGCACGCGATGGCATCATCCAGGCGGACTTGGTGAACAATGCGGGCGTGAACAGCCGCGAGCTGTGGGCCGCCTTTGCCAAACGCGGCATGGGTGCAAGTGCGACTTCCCCCTCCAGCTCCACGACGACGGGGCTAGTGGAGACCTTTGACACCCCAGGAAACCTGGCCGTGAGTCCTGTGGATGCGTTTGAAGCGCTGGGACTGGTCGGTGGCCCCTTCACGCCGACTTCACGCACTTACACGGTCAGAAACAACGGCGGGACTGCCATGAACTGGACGGCGACGACGGCGATGTCCTGGTCTGAAGTGAGCCCTGCCAGTGGCACCCTGGCCCCGGGCGATGTGGCAACTCTCGTCTGGACGATCAATGCCGGGGCGAATGCTCTGAGCGCAGGTGAAAAAATCGATACGCTGACAGTCACAGACACAGTCGGCGGTGTGGCTCAGTCTCGCCCGCTGGTTCTGAGCGTGAACTCGAGCCCGCTGTCTCAGACGATCACTTTCTCAGCGATGTCACCGCAGCTTACTACAGCTGCCCCCTTTGCCCTTACGGCCACGGCCAGCAGTGGCTTGCCAGTGACTTATACCGTGGTCAGCGGCCCGGCGACGGTCAGCGGAAGCACGGTCACGCTGACGGGTGCCACAGGCAGCGTCACCATCCGCGCCAGCCAAGCGGGGAACGCCCTCTACAATGCTGCTCCAGATGTGCAGCGGTCCTTTGGTGTGGGCACAGGCTTCCAGTTTGCCAAAATCTTTGCCTCAACGGCTGCTGCCGTCAGTTATGGGATCAAGCCTGATGGCACGCTCTGGAGTTGGGCTGGAACAGGTCAGTCCACTGGGTTACTGGGTGACACCAACAGTACCGGACGCGCGACTCCGACACAGATCGGCACTGCCACGAACTGGACAGAGATCTCAGCTACCAGCTCTCACGCGCTGGCCCGCCGCAGTGACGGCACACTCTGGGCCTGGGGAACTAACACTAACGGCCAGCTCGGTGATGGCACCACCACTTCACGGACCGCTCCTGTGCAGGTAGGTGTGGCCACCAACTGGACCACGATCTCGACGGGTAGCAATCACTCCGCCGCGATTCGATCTGATGGTAGTCTCTGGCTCTGGGGGCTGAATACCAATGGCCAGCATGGGGATGGCGGCACCACGCAAAAAACGGCTCCCACTCAGGTCGCTACAGGCAGCCTCTGGGCCAGCGTCGCCTGCGGTATCTCCCACACCATCGCCGTCACCACCACGGGTGAGCTTTGGGCCTGGGGACAGAATTCTAGCAGCCAACTCGGCGACGGCACCACCACTCAGAGCCTTGTGCCCATCCGTATCGGCACGGCCACCGACTGGGCCAGCGTGCGTGCGGCCATTAATTCCAGCTATGCTTTGAAGACTGGTGGCACTCTTTGGGCGTGGGGCTCAAATAGCAGCGGACAGCTCGGGGACGGCACGGCATTAACTAGGACAGCGCCCACACAGATCGGCACGGACACGTCATGGACCCAGATAAGCGCCGGTTCCATCAATGCTGCCGGGCGAAAGAGCGACGGCAGCCTCTGGATCTGGGGAACAAATAACGCCGGCCTCTACGGCAATGGAGGTGTGGTCTCCAGTTTCAGCCCCGTTCAGTTCGGTACCTTCACGGATGGTGTTTCCATTGTTCTCGGCAATAGTCACGCCCTGGCACTGCGTGCGGATGGCAGCGTCTGGGCAGCAGGTGAGGCCAGCGGCGGCAGTGGTGTACACCCGCGGGCACTTGCGCTGGCGGCTGCTAGCACGAGCACCTGGACGGGCCTCAGTGGCAATGGCAGTGTCTTCCATGCGGTGCGCAGTGATGGTACTCTGTGGACCTGGGGCGCGGGTGGCGGCAGTAATCTCGGTAGCGGCTCCACGACAGATCTGCGTGTGCTCACCCAGGTCGGCACACTCACGGACTGGCGTCAGGTGACGGATGGGACCAGTCACGCCCTGGCCGTAAAGACCACCGGAACGCTCTGGGCCTGGGGCGGCAATTTCAACGGTCAACTCGGCAATGGCACCACTACCACGAGTAGCAGCCCAGTGCAGATCGGCACCGCCACGAACTGGGCGCGGGTGGCAGCGGGGAGCAATCACTCCCTCGCCGTCACCACGGGTGGCACACTTTGGACCTGGGGTTTCAATGGTGGCAGCCAGCTCGGAGATGGCACCACCACCCAGCGCACAGCTCCTGCACAAATCGGCTTGGAAACGACCTGGTCCAAAGTTGCTGGTGGTAGTTCCCACAGCCTAGCTATCAAGACAGATGGCACCCTCTGGGCCTGGGGGAGCAATTCCAGCTTTCAGCTTGGTGACGGCACCACCACCACGCGTGCTGCACCTGTGCAGATCGGCACTGCCACTGACTGGGCCGACATTGCCGCAGGCAGCCTCCACAGTATCGCTCGAAAAACGAATGGCACCCTCTGGAGCTGGGGCCTAGGCAGCAGCGGCCAACTTGGAGGAGGTAACACTTCAAGCCGCACCACTCCTACCCAGGTCGGAACTGACACAGACTGGAGCAGCATTGCCGTCTCAAATAACACCACCCTGGCGATCAAGGCCGATGGTTCGCTCTGGGCCTGCGGTGCAGGCTCTTTCGGTCAGCTCGGAGATGGTAGCACAACCAATGCTCTGTCCATGATTCGAATCGGCACCGATACCGGCTGGACACACGCCGCCTCGGGTAACGCCTGTCTCAGTGCCATCCGCCAGGGCACTGGCTTTTTCACTGCAGGAGCCTCCGGTGGTGCGCGGCTCATGGCGGGCGGGCGTGATTCCCGACTAATTTTCCCAGTCCTTCCGGCCCTCTCTCCACAGAGCTTCGTGGCGCTGGCTCCGAGCTACGGCACCTACCAGTCTCCTGTCGTCGTTACGACCAACAGTGGCCTGACACCCGCCGTTCGCATTCTTTCTGGCCCGGCCACCGTCACAGGGAATCAGATCACTCTTACAGGCACTGGCACTGTCACCCTCAGCGCGCATCAGTTTGGAGATGATGCTGGCTGGAATGCCGCCCCGCCCGCGCAGATGAGCTTCACCGTCACCAGCACGCTCGCCTTGAGCTTCCCGAGTGCAGGCACGACTGGCCTGACCGCCAATGGATTTGATGCCCGAAATGTCACCCTGAATCCCACTCTTGGCTACGCCCCTGGTCTGGGGGATCTGCTCACGCTGGTGAATAACACCAGCCCCAGCGCCATCGTGGGCACTTTGCCCGGTATTCCTCAGGACGGCTATCTCACCATGAGCTTCGGCGGCGTCACCTATGGGTTCCAGGTGAACTACACTGGCGGTGACGGCAATGACATTGTGCTCACTCATGTGAAGACGCCGCAGACGATCACCTTCACCCAGGTGAACCCGAAAGAGACAGGCGACGCAGCTTTTGCCCTCAGCGCCGTCTCCACTGGAAACCTGCCGATCACATATAGCATCGTCACCGGTCCAGCCACGGTGGCGGGCGATACGATCACACTGACAGGTTCCGCTGGAGCCGTCACCGTGAAGGCTACCCAGGCTGGGAACAGCCTCTTCTTTGCCGCGCCGGATACGCTCATGACCTTCCCCGTAGCAGCGGCCAGCAGCCTGCGTTTTGCTAAAATCGCGACGGGGCATGCGGCCTCTTTCTCACTCGGTATCCGGCCTGACGGAACTCTCTGGTCGTGGGGAGCGAATGGTGCTGGCCCATTGGGAACCGGCAGTACAGTTTCACGACAATACCCAGCCCAGGCAGGCAGTGCGACGGACTGGCAGCAGATCAGTGCTGGCGGACAGTTTTCTGGCGTCATCAAAACAGGTGGCACACTCTGGATGGCTGGGCTGAACACCGGAAACCAGCTCGGCGATGGCACCACAACCCAGCGTAACACGCATGTGCAGATCGGCTCGGCTACGAATTGGAGTGCGCTCTCACTCGGTGGCAATCACGGAGTGGCACTTCGATCCGATAACAGCCTCTGGGCCTGGGGCACGAACAGCTCGGGGCAGGTCGGAGACGGGACTGCCGTGGTCAAAACCGCCCCGACACAGATCGCGGGCACGTGGACACAAGCCTCCGCTGGCGGGAGCCATACGGCAGCCATCAAGTCAGACGGCACGCTCTGGACCTGGGGCTTGAATACCAATAGCCAGCTTGGGGATGGAACCACCACCCAGCGTAACGCTCCCGTGCAAATCGGCACGGCTACGAATTGGAGTCGTGTGGCCTGTGGGACGAGTTTTACCCTGGCGATGCAAACGAATGGCACGCTCTGGGCCTGGGGGCAGGGCTCATCCGGCCAGTTGGGACAGGGCAACACAAGTGGCCAGTCTTTGCCTGTGCAGATCGGCTACGCCACGGACTGGCAGAGCATCTCCGCAGGAGCCTCGCACTGCCTAGCTCTGAAAACAGATGGCAGCCTCTGGGCCTGGGGACTGAATACCTCCGGGCAAACCGGAAATGGTGGCAGCGTCAATGTCACCAGCCCAGTGAGAATTGGTTCAACCACTGACTGGGTGGAGATTTCAGCAGGGGCAGCCGTTAGCTTTGCGCGGAAGTCGGATGGCACCGTCTGGGTCTGGGGGCACAGCAGCAATGCGGGTGGTCTTCCAGCAGGCTTTAGACAGCGTGCCCTGACTCAGGCTGTGCCTGCCTCGGGGGCTTCCTGGTCACAGTTTGTTTCTGGTTCCGGACATCAAATGGCACTCCGCAGTGATGGTACTCTCTGGGGCTGGGGGATCAATACCTCCAATCAACTCGGTGACGGCACTGCCACGGATCGGAGGGCACCTGTCCAGATTGGCACGGCGACGAACTGGAGGTCTGTCACCTGTGGAGGAAATCACAACGTTGCTATTCGCACAGACGGCACCCTTTGGGCCTGGGGAGTCGGCTCCAACGGACAACTGGGAGATGGTGCCTTCACTCTGCGCAATGCTCCACTTCAGATCGGCACAGAGACAGACTGGGCTTTTGTGGATGGGGGCGGCAACCACACGCTCGCCATCAAGACCTCGGGAACTCTCTGGGCCACTGGCTTCAACACTAGCGGCCAGCTCGGAGACGGCACGACCACCCAGCGCTCCACCTTTGCCCAAGTCGGCACGGACGCCGACTGGCGCACCGCCTCCGCCAGTTCAGCCAATCACTCTCTCGCCATCAAAACGAATGGCACCCTCTGGGCCTGGGGTTCTAACCTCAATGGCGTGCTCGGTGATGGAACGACGACAAATCGTTCGTCACCAGTGCAGATCGGCACGGCTAGTGACTGGGCCGATGTGGCCGCAGCAGGAAACATGTCACTTGCTCGGAAGACAAACGGCACGCTCTGGGCCTGGGGTGGCAATTCGGATGGCGGTCTGGGCAATGGCACCTTTACTGGCTCCACAGTGCCAATCCAAGTCGGCACGGACACGAACTGGCAGTCCATAATCGCAGGTTTCAACAATGCCGCAGCTATCAAGACGGATGGCTCCATCTGGATCTGGGGAGATGGCGAGTATGGTCAACTCACGGATGGTAGCATCGCCGACCGCAATACCCCGGGCATGGTCTCTCCAGCTACTGGCTGGCTTGGAATAGCACTGGGCAACTTTCACACCACGCTTCTACGCAATGACGGCAGCTTCTGGTCTGCGGGTCACCCCTTCAACTTCCGCACTGGTGCCGCAGGTCGTGATTTCCGTTCCCCACTGCCGCTTCTGCCTGCTCTTTCTCCCCAGACCGTCAGCACCACGCCCATCGGCACGAACCCGTATCGCTTCACCTCCAGCAGTGGACTGCCGGTGCAGATCAGTCTTGTCTCGGGTCAGGCCACAGTCACGGGAGACAGCGTCAATGTCACCGGCCCACCTGGCGCGCCGGTCATCCTCCTCATCTGGCAGCCAGGGGATGAAATGGCCTGGGATGCCGCACCACCGCAGCAGGTCGTGCTGGGCACACTCACCGCGCCTGTAATCGAGAGCATCGCTCACGCAAACGTCACTGGCTCCACGGCGGACCTCAGCTCCGTGGTCAATCCCGGCGGTGCCTTGACCACCGTGGCCTACCAATACGGCACCTCCCCCACGCTTACGACTTTCAGCACCACGAACTCGGTCGGCGTGGGCGGTGGCACCACGAGCGTACCATCCTCTCCTCTTGGGATCTCCAGCCTGGCGCAAAACACGACTTACTACTACCGCGCTGTGGCCACCAGTGCTGGCGGCACGGCCACCAGCAGCATCCAGAGCTTCACCACCCTGCTGCGTGACATCATCGTGGAGCAGCCTGCGGCGAATCCGATCTCCAGTGGTGCCAGCGTTGCTTTTGGCGATGTCACATTGGGCGCGAGCAGCAGCCTAAGCTTCACCGTGCGTAATGATGTGCCCGGCACCGCCATCACCCTCGGCACGTTCACGCTCACCGGTGCGGACAGCAGCCACTTCAGTGTGAACACCACCGGCATGAGCACCTCCATCAGTGGTGGGGCCAGCACGACCTTCAGCGTCCTGTTCACTCCGCAGCTCAGCGGTCCGCGCACCGTCACGCTCACAATCTCGAACAACGACCCGGATGAGAATCCCTTCCTCGTCACCCTCACTGCCAACGGTGTGGCTGTTCCTGGGCCAGGCCAGACCATTCTCGGGCCTACGACCATGACGCCGCGCTTCGTCTCGGCGGGTGCTTTCAGCCTGCCCTTCCTCTCCACCAGCGGGCTACCTGTCACGGCCACCGTCGTTGCCGGAAACGCTGGCACGGTCAGCGGGCTGACATTCACCCCAAACTCCACAGGCGGCCCCGTGACGATCCAGGTCACTCAGGCCGGTGGTTCCGGCTATGATCCCGCCACACCGCTGTTTCTCGTTTTCAATGTCGTGCCTGACCGCTTCACGAAGCTCGCCGTCGGCCCCATGGCTCTGCACATGCTCGGCATCAAGACCGATGGCTCGCTGTGGGCATGGGGTGGCAATGGCAGTGGCGAACTCGGTCTCGGCACCACCACGGACAGCTTCAGCATTCAGCGTGTCGGCACGGACACGAACTGGAGCAGCGTGGCCGTCGGCTCGCGGTTCACCCTCGCTATCAAGACTAACGGCACGCTGTGGGCCTGGGGACGGAACAGCTCCAGCCAGCTCGGTCTCGGAGACACCACGGACCGAAATGCACCGGTTCAAGTCGGTGTCGCCACCACCTGGAGCAACGTGGCTGCAGGCACAGACTTTGCCATCGCCCGCCGCTCCGACGGCACTTTGTGGGCCTGGGGCGCGAATGCCAGCGGCCAGCTCGGCCTTGGTGACGCAACCACTCGCACCACGCCTACACAGATCGGAGCGCTAACCACTTGGTCCGCTGTCGCCGCAGGCAATGCACACGTCATCGCCCGACAGAGTGGGACTCTTTGGTCCTGGGGAGCCAATGCCAGCAGCCAACTCGGACTCGGGGATACCTCAGCCCGCAACGTGCCCACCCAGGTCGGCGTCTCCGCTGCTTGGAGCGCTAATCTCGGCTGCGGCTCGGACTCCAGCTATGCGTTGAATATCAGTGGCACACTTTCCGCCTGGGGGCTGAACAGTGACGGCCAGCTCGGCGATGCCAGCACCACCACCCGCAGCACTCCCACCACCATCGGCACCAATCTCTGGAGCAGCATCGCCCCCGGCACCAGCCATGTCGTGGCCCGTCGCACAGATGGCACCCTTTGGACTTGGGGAGATGGCGGCGCTGTAGGTAAACACGGTGGCGGCGGCACCTTTGACCGCAACGCTCCTGCCCAGATCGGCACCGACACCGACTGGAGCACCGCCGTTTCTGGCAGCAGCCTGAACACTTATGCCATCAAGACGGATGGTTCGGTTTGGTCTTCAGGGGCAGCCAATGAAGGCAAGCTCGCCTATCCCGTGGCCAATCCTGTCGCCATCAGCAGCGGCGGAATCAGCGCCATCGCCATGGGAGCCTGGCGCACCCATTTCATCCGCAGTAACGGCACACTCTGGGGGCTGGGTGCCAACTACACCAGTGAACTCGGAGACGGCACCACCACACGCCGCCCAAACCCAGTTCAAATCGGCACGGCTACTGATTGGAGCCGCATCGCGGGTGGTCGCCAGCAATTCCTCGCGCTCAAGACCGATGGCACGCTCTGGGGCGCAGGGCTAAACACCAACGGACAGCTCGGCGATGGCACGACCACCAGTCGCAGCACGGTGGTTCAGATCGGTGCTAGCACTTGGAGTCGAGTCGGAGCCGGAGATTTCCATGGTAACGCCGTCCGCAGTGATGGCACGCTCTGGGGTTGGGGTTTCAATGGCAGCGGACAAGTCGGCGACGGCACCACGACCCAGCGTAATGCTCCCGTCCAAATCGGCAGTGCCAGCGACTGGGCAGAGATCGCTTCCGGTAGCTCTCACAATCTGGCCCGCAAGACTACAGGCACGCTCTGGGGCTGGGGGATCAATGGCAACGGGCAAGTCGGTGACGGCAGCACGACGCAGCGTAATGCTCCCGTTCAAATTGGCAGCGCCACGGATTGGAATCTCATCTCCGCAGGTAGCAGCCACAGCGCCGCCATCAAAACTGGAGGCACACTCTGGACCTGGGGCTTGAATAGCGACGGCCAGCTCGGCCTCGGAGACAACACACAACGCAACACGCCTGTTCAGGTAGGCACCGCCACCGACTGGATCGCCGTCCAGGCCAGTGATGTAAACACCTTTGCCCTCAAAGCCGACGGCACCCTCTGGGCCGCCGGGCGGAATACCTTCCATCAGCTGGTAAACTCCAACAATGCAGGCAGCACCACCTTCATCCAGATCGGCACCCTCACGAGCTGGAACCTGCTCGGCAACGGGCGCGGCACCCATGGGCTGGCCACCACCGCCGATGGCACTCTTTGGGGCTGGGGAAATAATGCTGACACCCAGCTCAGTGAGGCCGCGCGCACGGGATCAAGACTCGAGCTGACTCACCCAGGCATCACGACTCAAACTGTCACCAGTCCTGCCATTCAGGTCACGGCTTTAAACACCCCCGTCACGCTGTCAGGCACCGCCACCAGCGGCCTGCCCGTCAGCTACAGCGTCGCGAGCGGCCCAGCGACGATCACGGGAAATCAGCTCACCGTCACCGCTTACGGTCCCGTGAAACTCACCGCCTGGCAGCCAGGGCAGCGCCCTGTATGGCATCCCAGCCCAG
Source organism: Verrucomicrobiaceae bacterium (assembly GCA_021151605.1). GTDB lineage: Bacteria > Verrucomicrobiota > Verrucomicrobiia > Verrucomicrobiales > Verrucomicrobiaceae > Prosthecobacter. Next base: position 1,084 of record JAGKWZ010000139.1, on the reverse strand, counting down.
CCATTGAGATCAGCCCCAGTCTCGCCCCCACAGCCACCACGCTTGGAAGCAGCACCATCACCAGCACCACCGCCCAGATCAGCGGCAGTGCCCAGGCTGGCGGGCAGAGCACCACCCTCGTCTTCGAGTACAGCACCGACCTTAGTTACACCAGCAGCATGAGCGCCACGCCCGGCACGATCACCGGCTTCACCGCCACCGCTGCAGCCGCCACCCTGACCGGCCTCACGCCCGGCACGCTCTACCACTACCGCCTCCGCGCCAGCAATGCCGCAGGCACCGTTTTCGGCAGTGACGGCACCTTCACCACGCTCACGCCATTCGCCGAGTGGCTCGCTCAAAACAGCATCCCTGGACCGAACTCAGGTCCTGAGGACGACGCCGATGGCGATGGCATCGCCAACCTGCTGGAGGCTGCGCTGAACATGAATGGCAACTCAGGCAGCCAGCATCAGCTCCCCACCTCCACCAACGCCGTGAATCCAAGCGATGGCGAGCGCTACCTCACCTACAGCTTCCGCCGCCGCATCGCCCCAGGCACTCTGCAATACACCCTCGAAAGCTCCACCAACCTCACCACCTGGGACATCATTCCCGGACTGAATCTCGAACAACTCAGCGCCACTACAACGGGTGATGGCGTCACCGAAGTCGTCACCATTCGCGTCCGCCCATCCATCGATGACTCCCCGACTCCCCGCTTCATCCGCCTGAAGGTAACAGTGATTCCTTAACCCAAACACGATGCCTGAGGAGGAATCAGGCCGCCTCGGATTGTCCAAGCCTGAGATCACCTCTCAGGCCTGTGGCCGAGCCAGCAGTCGTGCGATCTTTTTCAATTCACTGCCATCGACACCACGCCGCCGCATCTGGCGAGGGTTCCAGTGCAGCACCAGGGCTCGGCCATATTCTTTGAGTGGTGCAAAGGGGATGACGAGGGTGCGCTGCTCATCCAACCCTCGCACGCCAAGAGTCGGCAGCACGCCGGCACAAGCACCGAGCTCCACGAGCTGCCGAACCTGAAGCATCGAGCCGCACTCGAAGCGCGGGCGGAAGTCCACACCGGCATCGCTCATGGCCTCAC
>JAGKWZ010000138.1 GCA_021151605.1 Verrucomicrobiaceae bacterium | reverse complement strand
GAATGTGACCCCAAGGTCTGCGCGGGAAGCATGGGGTGCAAAGTGCCAAGGGCATGCATCTCCCCGGCCCAGGGCAGCTTCGGCAGCGCCCTGGGATTCATCGAGAGCACTAAAGATTCAAGAGTCAGAGTCCTGGAAGGAGTACTCTCGACACCTAGCACTGGTTGAGAGTGGGTGTGGAGTCGAGGAGCCCCTTCGGGGATCTGGGAAAGAGGCCCGACATCCGCAGCCAAAATTCCCACCTGCGAGAGTGCCCAAGGGGACATTCCGCGGCAGAGGGGGGTGGTTCGTGAAAATAGCTGAGTCTCCTAGGGGCCTGCAGGGGCCTTCACTTCGGCAGCTTGTGACCGATGGTCACTTCTGCATGGGTTTCCCCGCGCGGAGCCATTCTTCCCAGCCTCCGGCCAGAAGAGACAGGTGGGTGAAGCCTTTGCCAGCGAGCTTTTCAGCTGCCAGCTTCGAGCGCCCGCCAATGGCGCAGTAGAGAAGGCAGGGTTTCGTGGGATCGAGCTTGGCGGTGGCTTCGGTGAAGCGCTGATCATTGAGAAAGTCGGCCCAGACTGATCCGGCGATACGGCCTTGGTTTTTGATTTCCCAGTCTTCACGGAGGTCGAGGATGGTGAGGTCTGGCGTGCTCTGGATCAGGGCGGCGGCCTGCTCGGCAGTGAGCTGCTTCACGGAGTCCGGCAGGATGATCGGGGGAGGCTCGATGAGCACCTCAGGTGGCGGCGGCGGGGTGCAGGCGCTGAGCAGGAGCAGGGCTGGAAAGGCGAGGCGGATCATCGGCTCATTTTTGCCTGAGGTAATCTGGAATCTCAAGCTCGCCGCTCTTTACAGGAGCGGTATCGCCTCTCCAGACGAAGCCGGCTTTCTCGAAGCTGCCTTTGTGAGCCTTCAGGTAATCGAGCATGCGGTGACCGATGGCGCTATAGGAGGAGTCTTTCCGCACGGCGAAGGGCTGGATGGCTTTGGCCTTGTCCGCAGGCAGGGGGATGGCGTCGAAGTGATCGGGCTGGGATTGGATGTTAGTGCGATAGACCACGGCGGCATCGAGGGAGCCGGTGCGCAGTTGATTGACCAGGAAGTCGCCCGTGGGCACCTGGCTGGAGGCGTTTTTCATCACGCTGTCAAAGAGGTTCATGCTGCGCAGGATGCCGGCGCTCATGAAGCCGAGCGTGGACTGCTCCGCATTGCAGAGGCCGACTCTCAGGCCGCTCTGGGCGAGGTCGGCGAGGGTCTTGATGTTCTTCGGATTGCCCTTGGGCACGGCGATGACGATCTCGGCTTCTGTCAAAAGCACGGCCTCGGGGAAGTGCTCGGCCACGGGTGGGACAAAGCAGACATCGCAGGCATAATAGACATCGGGGAACTTCGGGTTCGTGCTGTCCTTCATGGTCTTCATCGCCGCGCAAAGGATGCCGCAGCCATTGAAGACGGTGGTGACGCTGATGCCTTCATGATTGGCGAACTCCTGGACGAGATCCTGGATGGCGGGGCGATTCACGCCGCCGCTGTAGAGGATGAGTTCGGGCTTCAGCGCCCACTTGTCTCCACCGATCACCTGAAAGCCCTGCTGGGCAAAGGTGGCCCCGCCTTTTTCCGGCGCGGCGAGGTAGCGGGCGAATTTCAGTGCCTCGGCGGATGACTTGGCCGAGGCGAGCACGCCGACGCTGGCCTTTTCGGCATGATCGGAGAATTCCGGCACTTTGATAATGTCGAGCCCGAACTGTGGTGCGGTGCTGTCCCAGATGATGGCGGCATCACTGGCACCCAGCTTTACGTCTGCGGCGATCTCGGTGACGGTCGGCTTCATGACGGCGGCTTTTTTGGCGAGGGTCTCCCAGCGAGTGCCGAGGAGCTTTTTCACCACTTTGCCAGCGCTCGCGGCCTCAGGATTGGGCAGTGCGAGTTTGATGTCTGGCTTTTCCAGATCTGTGAGGCTGGTGACGCCCTTCGGGTTGCCTTTTGCCACGGCGATGACGGGATGCTGAACTGCGAGCGGCAGGACCTCGCGGATGACATCGAGCTTCCGTGCATCCGCCAAAGCGGCCTCATCTGCGGCGATGAAAAGGTCTCCCTGCTTGGCGATGCGGAGCTGGCTGAGCAGGGTGCCCGAGCCGCCGAATTGCAGCTCGATCCGCGTGCCGGTCTCCTTTTCAAAGGCTGCCGCGATGGCTTCGATGGGTTTCTTTAAACCAGCCGCGCAATACACCGTGAGGCTGGAGGCGCTGCTGCCGCCAGCGGGACGCAAGGCATAAAAGCCGAGCCCGACGGCTGCGGCGAGGAGGATGAGGGCGAGGACTTTGCGCATGAGGATGGATGGGGAACCTCCCCAAAGCGGGGATTCTTTCCAGACTTCATCCCTTATCCTGGCCGGTAAGGACTTTCATGCCGCCTTAGCCGATGAGATGTGCTCCACCGTCCCGGCACCCAGGCTATCCGCAGGACTGACAGAGGCTCTGTGATCCGTTGTGGGCGCTTGCTTCCCTGGCCGGAGGCTACTGCGTTTGATTTAGGTCTGACTGACTGCTAGTGAGGCTGGTGCATCATCTTTATGTCCACATCCCCTTCTGCCACCGAGTCTGCCCTTATTGCAGCTTCTACAAGCACACACCTGGGGCGACGCCGATGGGGGAGTTCGTGGAGGCACTGCTGGCGGAGGCTCGGCGGGCGGCAGACACCCAGGAGCTAAGACTGGAGACGGTGTACTTCGGCGGTGGGACGCCGACGGCACTGAGTGAGGTGCATCTGGAAAGGCTGCTGTCTGGCCTGCAGGAGACGCTGGATTTCTCCGGGGTGCGGGAGTTTACCTGCGAGGTGAATCCCCGGACGGTGACACTTTCCAAAGCGGCCATGATGCGGCGGCAGGGGATCGACCGAATCAGTCTGGGTATCCAGGCATGGGATGAGATGACTCTGAAAACGCTGGGCCGGGATCATGCGCCGACAGATGCTGAGGAGACCTATCACACGCTGCGTGCGGCGGGCTTCCGCAGCGTGAATGTGGACCTCATGTTTTCCATCCCAGGGCAGAGCCTGGAGACCTGGTGCGGGACACTGGAGAAGACGATCTCTTTGCAGCCGGATCACATTTCCGCTTACAATCTGAACTACGAGGAGGATACGGAGTTCTTCGAGCGGCTGCGGCGTGGACAGTACCATGTGGAGGAGGAACGCGACGCGGCTTTTTTCCATGCGGCCATGGATGGTCTGGAAGCTGCGGGGTATGAGCACTATGAGATCAGCAATTATGCAAAGCCGGGGCACAGATCTGTCCACAATGAGGCCTACTGGCTGGGAAAGGACTACCTGGGGCTGGGACCGAGTGCCTACTCGACCGCAGAGGGCAGGCGCTGGCAAAATGTGGCTGATACGACTCGCTATCTGGAGATGGTGAAATCCGGCGTGAGCCCGGCACTGCCCGGAGAGGCACTGACGGAGGATCAAAGGAGGACGGAGCGCTTCGGTCTGGAATTACGGACGGCGCGCGGTCTGCCACTGACGATGGTGCGGGAGCCGGATCGGCGCATGGTGACTGTGCTGGCGGAAGAAGGCTTGCTGGAGGTGCAGGAGGGACACATCCGCCTGACGCGTGTGGGCAAGCCGCTGGTGGATTCCGTGGCCGTGGCGCTGATGGGTGCCTGAGTCTGGCTGCAAGCTGGGCCTATTCATTGACAAGCGAAGGAGAGCCGCAAGTAGACTGGCTCGGGATGATGAGGTGTCCCCAACCAGTGGACTTCACCCAGCCAACCATCCTATGAAACGTCACGAACCCATCTCCAAAATCATGAGCACTCACCTCGTCACCGTGCACCACGGCGATCCGGTGTCTAAAGTCCGCCAACTGGCCGCCGAACACGGAGTACACCACATCCCTGTGGTGAACGGAGACCAGCTCGTGGGGATCATTTCCTGGTCAGACATCCTGCGGGTGAGCTTTGGAGATACCTTTGGCACCGACCAGCGCACCGTGGATGCCACGCTAGACCACACTTTCACCATTGAGGGACTGATGCAGAAAAACCCAGTGACGCTGCCAGAGACGGCGACGGTGCGCGAGGCCGCTGAGATTTTGGCGCGTGGGGCGTTTCACTCAGTCCTAGTCGTGCATGGCACGAAGCTGGTGGGTGTGGTGACGTCCACGGATTTGATCAAGTATCTGCTGGAGCAGATGTAACGGACGGATCAGGCCTTCTTCGGGTCTGTCTTTTTAGGCTCTGCCTTCTTTGGCTCCGTCTTCTTCGACTCTGTCTTGTTTGGTTCCGCCTTCTTCAGTGCTTTGGGTTTCTCCGAGCGTGCAGGTGGCGGTGCTTCCTTGGGCTTGCCGTCGGCCTTGTCTTCACCGGTCTTCTTATCGGCCGCTTTGACGGGGACCGCGGCAGGCTCCGCTTTGGCCCTTGGGTCCCCCTTTGCCCATGGGGCTGGCGGCGCATCTGGCTGCTTCAGGGCATCCACGCGGTTTTGCTGGAGGACGGCTTCAGCTTCAGCGGCCTTGAGCATTTGATCACGGATGTCATTTGGCACCGAGTCTTCTGTCAGAGGCGGGAGGATGGGATTCGGCCCACCTGTCCACGGACCAAGGTCTGGGAGCATGGCGAGCATGCTGTCCTGATTGGTGAGCCGGTGCATACCGATGACGCGGAGTCGGCTGCCTAGCATGTAGGCGACGGTTTTGTCGTCGAGCCCCTCAATGGTGCTGCCGCCACGCTGGATGATGGGCTTGCCACGTAGGACGATCTCCCAGGAGCTGATGTAGGCTTCCTGGCAGAGGACTTTGGCCTGATCCTCACCGATGCCATTTTCAAGATAGACGCGGCCTTTGGCGCGGACTTTTTTGGGCTTCTTGTCGCCGTCTTCCTTGATGATTTCGATGCTGTCTGCGGCGATCTTCACTCCCATGGGCATCTCGACGTTCTGGGCGGAGATGGCTTTGGCCTCTTCAAAATTCATGCTCAGCAGGAAGAGGAGATCTGTGTTGGAGCCTGTGGCAGGGGGGGCACCCACGTTAAGCGCGTCAGCTTCAGCCTCGATTTTGGCCTTCTCGGCAGCGAGTTCGGCTTCTTCCTTAGATAACTTCGGGGTGTCCGCAGGCTTCTCTTCTGTGTCCTTGGGTTTGCCGAGACCCAGCTTTTTCAAGGCCGGCACCTCAAAGCTGGAGCAGGCCGCGAGCCCCAGGCTCAGGAGCAGGCAGAGGGCCGGATAAATCAGTGAACGCCAAAGGCGAGAGACAGCAAGCATGGTGCGAGACTAGGCAGAGAATGAAGACTCGCAAGGATGGCGTGGGGAACAGTCCATGAGGCCTGGATTATTTCCGTCTTGCCAGTGCTAGGGTTCGCAGACAAGTGTCACCTCCAGCGTGGCTCTGCCATGGCTTCTGTTTCCCAACTACTCCCGATCCACCAAGTGTTTAACGCCAAGTCAATTCTCGTCACCGGAGGCACCGGCTCCTTCGGCCACAAGTGTGTCGCCCGCCTGCTCAGCGACCCCGAGGTCAAACGTGTAGTGATCTACTCACGAGATGAACTGAAGCAGTATGAGATGTCTCAGCGTTTCACGGACAAACGCGTGCGCTTTTTCATCGGCGATGTGCGTGACCGTGAGCGTCTGCTGCACGCGATGGGCGGGATCGACACCGTCATTCATGCCGCTGCGCTGAAGCAGGTGCCGACGGCGGAATACAATCCTTTTGAATGCATCAAGACGAACGTGCTGGGCGCGGAAAACGTGATCCAGGCCAGTATTGATGCCAAAGTCCGCAATGTGGTGGCGCTCTCCACCGACAAGGCGGCGGCACCGATCAATCTTTATGGAGCCACCAAGCTCTGCTCCGACAAGCTTTTCATCGCCGCGAACAACGTCATCGGCGGCCAGGACATCCGCTTCAGCGTGGTGCGCTACGGCAATGTTATGGGCTCACGCGGCTCGGTGATCCCCTTCTTCCTTGAGCGGCGCAAGACCGGTGTGCTGCCGATCACGGACATGCAGATGACGCGCTTTAACATCACGCTCGAAGAAGGCGTGGACCTCGTCGTTCATGCGCTGAATCACGCGCTCGGTGGTGAGATCTTCGTCCCACGTATTCCATCCTACCGCATCGGTGATGTGGCCACGGCCATCGGGCCTGAGTGCGAACAGCCCATCGTCGGTATCCGCCCTGGTGAAAAGATTCACGAGGAGATGATCACGGAGACGGACGCGCTTCAGACCATCCAAACAGAGAAGCATTACATCATCGTGCCGATGCTCTATGGACATTCGGCAGCTGCAGTGATGAAGCGTTACACGGAGATACATCGTGGCACTCCAGTTCCAGAGGGCTTCTCCTACAACTCTGGCAAAAACACCGAGTGGCTTTCTGTGGAGCAGATCCGCACGCTCATCCGCCAGCATTGTGATCCGACCTTCTCCGTGGATGCATGAGCGCACCCTTCCTGCCCTACGGACGACAGAGCATCGATGAGGCGGACATCGCCGCCGTGGTGGCGGTGTTGCAGTCAGATTTCCTAACCCAGGGACCAGCCATCCCGCGTTTTGAAAAGTCTGTGACTGACTGGTGCGGTGCCAAACATGGCATCGCCATGTCCAACGGCACAGCCACGCTTCATTGCGCCGCGAAAGCCTTGGGTCTTGGGCACGGAGACTACCTTTGGACATCGCCCATCACGTTTGTGGCCTCGGCCAATGCAGGCCGCTACTGCGGAGCGAAGGTGGATTTTGTGGACGTGGACCCCGGAACGATCCTGATGTGCCCAGAGCGCCTGGAGCAGAAGCTCGTGCAGGCGGAGAAAGACGGTACGCTGCCGAAGGTCGTCGTGCCCGTGCACTTTGCCGGGCAATCCTGCGACATGCCGCGCATTCATGCGCTAGGTCAGAAATATGGTTTCAAGATCATCGAGGACGCGGCTCATGCGCTCGGAGGCGAGTTTGAAGGCGTGAAGATCGGCAACTGCCGCTGGTCAGACGCAGCGTCACACAGCTTTCATCCGGTGAAGATCATCACTAGCGGTGAGGGCGGGATGATCACGACGAACGATGACGAACTCGCATGGCGCATCGCCACACTGCGTACGCATGGCATCACACGCGATGCCGGGCGCATGGTGAACGAGTCACACGGCGCATGGTATTACGAGCAGCTCGAACTCGGCTTTAACTATCGCATGACCGACATGCAGGCGGCGCTCGGGGCCAGCCAGATGACGAAGCTGGAAGCCTTTGCCGCGCGCAGGCGTGAGATCGCGGATCTCTACGATCGTGAACTTGCCGGACTGCCGCTGCGGCCTCTGGCTCGTGATCCACGCGGCATCAGCGGCTGGCATCTCTACATGATTCGACTGAACTTGAAGGAGATCCGCCGCACCCGCCGCGAGGTTTTCGACAGCCTGCGAGCCCAAGGCATCGGCGTGAATGTGCATTACATCCCAGTACATTTGCAGCCGGACTACCAGAAGCTGGGCTTCCATGCCGGCCAGTTCCCTGAATCCGAGAGTTACTACGAAGAAGCTATTACGCTGCCGATGTTTTCTGGCATGACAGACGCGGATGTGCGGCGTGTGCGAGAAGCGCTGGCACTGGCAACGGGCACTTGATTTCATTCCCGTGAGTGACTCACACAGCATCGGCACGCTCTGCATCCGCGCGGATGCCGGAGCACGCATGGGTGTCGGGCATGTGATGCGCTGTCTGGCGCTGGCCCAGGCTTGGAAACTGCGGGGTGGTCGTGTGGTGCTGCTGACTCATGCGGAGGCCCCTGCACTGGTGCAGCGCCTTCGCGATGAAGGGCTGGAGTTGCAGCCATTGCAGGCGGCCCAAGGCAGTCTCGAAGAAGCTGCCGAGGTGGTGAATCTGGCTGCTGAATACCCGGCGAGATGGCTCGTGCTGGATGGCTATCATTTCACGCCCGCTTACCGCACCGCGCTGAAGGCTTCCGAGCTGCGGCTGCTCATTATTGATGATCTCGCGGACACGGATCTCTCAGCGGCTGACATCCTCTTGAATCAAAACGCCTATGCCAAAGCGGAGATGTATCCCTCGGCGTCGCGGCTTCTGCTTGGCAGCCAACATGCACTGCTGCGCCGTGAGTTTTTACCCTGGCGCTGCCAACGCAGAGCTGAGCCCGATGAGGCGAGCGAAGTGCTCATCACTCTCGGTGGTGGTGACCCGGACAATGTGACCCTTCGCGTCCTGCATCTTCTGGCGGGCATGACTGATCGGCGGCTTGTTTTGAAAGTGATTGTCGGGTCGGCCAATCCGCATGTGGAGTCCCTGCGTGCTGCCTTGCCGATGAATCATGAGGTCGAAGTGCTGGTGAATCCGCCGAACCTGCCCGAACTCATGAGCCGCGCGCATGTGGCGATCTCGGCGGCGGGGAGCAGTTGCTGGGAGCTGGCCTGCCTTGGCCTGCCCATGCTGCTGATCATCACGGCGGACAACCAACGCGGTGTCGCGGCACGCCTTGAGGAGCTGGGACTCGCGGTCTGTCTGGGCTGGCATGAGGACTTCCCGAAAGAGGGCACGCTGGAGTGCCTGCGGGATTTTCTGGAGGATGCGCCACGCCGTCGCCGGATGTCGGAAGAGGCGCGTTTGCTGGTCGATGGACGGGGCGCGGGGCGAGTCGTGGAAGCCATGGTCGCCCATCCGCTGACACTGCGTCGGGCGATGACTGAGGATACACGCCTGCTCTGGGAATGGGTGAATGATCCGGTGGTGCGGGCATCGGCATTCTCGACGGATCCCGTGCCCTGGGAAGGCCACCGAGGCTGGTTTGCGCGTCGGTTGGCTGACAAGGACTGCGTCATTTTCATCGGACTGGATGCATGGGGAGTTCCTGTCGGGCAGGTGCGTTTTGAAGGTGAGGCAGAGACAGCGACGGTTGATGTCAGTGTGGCCCCGAGTCACCGAGGCAAAGGCTACGCGCCACGCCTGCTGAGGCTGGCCGTGGCGACCTTGTTTGATGATCCACGCTGGCAGACGGTGCAGGCATGGATCAAGCCGGAGAACCTCGCTTCCCGGCAGTCGTTTGAGCGCGCGGGCTTTCACTGCCAGGGCGAAGAAAGCATTCACGGTCACCCGGCGATCGGCTACCATGTTCACAGCCATGAGTTCCTCTGAAAAAACCTACATCGTCGCAGGCAGCCGCCCGTGGAATCGGGCGGTGTTTGATGCGCAACTGGCCCACCTGCCGGGAAACTGGAACTTTGCCGCCACGAGCGAGGAGCTGAGCACGCTGCTGAACTTTAGCGTCAGTCCTCGATACATCTTCTTCCTGCACTGGTCCATGCGGGTGCCGGATGAGTGGCTGGACACGCACGAGTGCGTCTGCTTTCACATGACCGACGTGCCGTATGGCCGTGGCGGTTCACCTTTGCAAAACCTCATCCAGCGCGGTCATCGCGACACGATGCTTACCGCGCTGCGCATGGTGCACGAGATGGATGCCGGGCCGGTCTATGCCAAGCGCCCGCTCAATCTCGAAGGCAGTGCCGAGGAGATTTATCTGCGCGCGGGCCGGCTTTCCGCCGAGATCATCGCCGACATGGTGCGCTCTGAGCCGGTGCCTGTGGAGCAATCCGGCGAACCCGTCGTCTTCAAACGCCGCCGCCCGGAGCAGAGCGCGATCCCTGCGGATCTCCCGGATCTGGGGGCGCTGCATGACTTTATCCGAATGCTGGATGCGGAGGGCTATCCGCAGGCCTTCATCGAGCATGGTGGCTTCCGTCTTGAGTTCAGTCGCGCGGCTCTCTATGATGGCCGCCTCGTGGCCGATGTGAAGGTCACCCGCCCACCCTCAAATCCGTCTCCCTCAGCTCCCGCTCCATGAAAAAAGTCCTCGTGATCGCCGCCCATCCTGATGATGAAGTGCTGGGCTGCGGCGGCACGATGGCTCGACTGGCAGCCGAAGGTGCCGAGGTGCATGTGGCGATCCTTGCCAACGGGCTGACCTCTCGACCTGACTTTGATGCCGCCCAGGCCGCTGCGGCTCTGAAAGTGCATCACGATCGAGCCGAACGCGCAGGCAAGCTGCTCGGTGCCGCCAGCGTGCAGGTGCTGGGCTTCCCCGATCAGAAGATGGACACGCTGCCGCTGCTGGACATCACCCAGGCCATCGAGCGCGAGATCGAGCGACTCCAGCCAGACACCGTCTTCACCCAGCATGGCGGGGATCTGAACATGGATCACGTCATCACCTATCGCGCCACTTTGACCGCCACCCGCCCGATGGCTGGCCGCAGTGTGCGGCGCGTGTATGCCTACGAGGTGGCTTCATCCACGGAGTGGGCCTTCCAGCGCTTCGAGCCACGCTTCCACCCCAGCGTGTTTTTTGACATCGCCAGCACGCTGGAAAAGAAGATCGCCGCCATGCAGGTGTATGAGAGCGAGACGCGCGCCTTTCCGCATCCGCGCTCGCCCGAGGCCATGCGCGCCATCGCCCTCCGCTGGGGCAGTGTCGTCGGAGTGCAGGCGGCGGAGGCGTTTGAACTAGTCAGAGAGATTCACTAATGGACTTCAAAATCGGCAACCGTCCGGTCGGACCCGGACATCCCACCTACATCATCGCCGAGCTTTCGGCGAACCACGGCCAGGACTTCGACCTCACGGTGCGGATCATCCATGCCATGAAGGAATCCGGTGCAGATGCCGTGAAGGTGCAGACCTACACGGCGGACACCATGACCATCGCCAGTGACAAACCGCCCTTCCTCATCGGCGGCGGCACGCTGTGGGATGGCCGCACGCTGCATGACCTTTACCAGGAGGCCTACATGCCCTGGGACTGGCAGCCGAAGCTGAAAAAGATCAGCAATGACCTGGGCATGGATTTCTTCTCCACGCCCTTCGATGCCAGCGCGGTGGACTTCCTCGAAGCCATGGACGTGCCCGTGCATAAGATCGCGTCCTTTGAACTCGTCGATCTGCCTTTGCTGCGCAAAATCGCCGCGACGCAGAAGCCGATCATCATGTCCACCGGCATGTCCACGCTGGATGAAATCAGCGAGGCGCTCGACACGCTGCGGCTGGCTGGGAGCGGCCCCGTGGTGCTGCTGAAATGCACCAGCGCCTACCCGGCGACGGCGGACGAGATGGACCTGCGCACCATTCATGACATGGCTGCGCGCTTTCAAACTCACGTCGGTCTCAGCGATCACACGCTCGGCAGCACGGTAGCTGTGGCGGCGGTTGCTCTCGGAGCCTGCGTGGTGGAGAAGCACTTCACCCTCTCGCGTGCCACACCGGGGCCTGACTCGGCCTTCAGCATGGAGCCGCAGGAGTTTCGCGAGATGGTCGATGCCATCCGCATCACTGAAAAAGCTCTGGGCAAAGTAAACTACGAAGTCTCGGAGAAGGAGCAAAAGAGCCGTGTCTTTCGCCGCTCACTCTTTGCCGTGGCAGACATCGCCGCCGGTGAGGCCTTCACCCCTGAAAACGTCCGTGTCATCCGTCCCGCCCACGGTCTGCATCCGCGTCATCTGGAGCAGGTGCTGAGTGCCAAAGCACGAACGCCCATCGAACGCGGCACCCCTTTGAGCTGGGATCTGGTGGAGGGAGCACCCTGAATGAAAACCATCGCCATCATCCAGGCCCGCATGGGCTCCCAACGACTGACCGGCAAAGTGCTGCGCCCACTCTGTGGCCAGAGCATGATCGCCCATGTGCTCCAAAGAGCAGCAGCGTCAAAACGAGTGGATGAGGTCTGGCTGGCCACCTCGACCAATGTCGAAAACGACGAGCTTGCCGCCGAAGTCGAGCGGCTCGGTTTCCACTGCTATCGCGGCAGTGAAGACGATGTGCTCGCGCGCTTTCACGACACCGCTAAAGCAGCCGGAGCAGATGTCATCGTGCGCATCACCGGCGATTGCCCACTCTACGATCCCACCGTCTGTGACGCCATGTTGGAGCGCTTTCATGCGGCGATGCAGGAAACACCGCCCGCTGACTTCATGAGCAGCGTTTTCGAGCGTCGCTTTCCTCGCGGACTGGACACGGAGATCTTTACCGTTCCCGCTTTGGAGCGTGATTTTATCGAAGCTCATCTCCCCAACGAACGCGAGCATGTGACGCCGCACTTTTATCATCACCCGGAGAAGTTCCGCGCGCTGTCCTGGGTGAATGATCGCGACCTCTCCAGCTACCGCTGGACGGTGGACACTCCACAGGACTGGGAGTTTGTGCAGATCGTCTATGAAGCGCTCTGGCGGCCCGGCCACCTCATCACCACCGACGAAGTGCTCGCCCTGCTGGAACAACGCCCCGAACTGGCCGCGCTGAACGCGGATGTAGAGCAGAAATACAGCGCCGAGCAGAAACTCAAGTAACCGACCCGACCGAGACAATTACCCGATGATGCAGACCGTGAATGAAGTGTTGATGAAGCTGGGAGGCCCGCGTTTTGCCAGGGCTCTGGCACAGGCTGGAATGTCCGAAGATGTACTCCTGCGGCTCTCCGCACCGAAGTCCGTGCGCCGTTTCACCCTGCCGGTGCGCATGGATGACGGCTCGCTGCGGCTCTTCACCGGCTGGCGCATCGTTTACTCCAATTGCTTCGGCCCCACGAAAGGCGGCGTGCGCTTTCATCCCGCCACCAACGAGGCCGATCTGACCGGCCTGGCCTTCCGGCTGCTGCTGAAATGCGCCGTCAACGGGCTGCCCCACGGCGGCGCGGCTGGCGGGGTTTGTGTCGATCCCAAAACGCTCTCGATTCGCGAACTGGAACAGCTCGCCCGCGCCTATCTGAATGCCCTCGGCGAAGAAGTGGGGCCGGATGTGGACATCCTTTCCCCCGATCTCGGCACCGATGCACGCACGATGGGCTGGATGGCGGATCAGTACAATCTCACCCGCCGCGCCAGCATCCCCGGAGCCATCAATGGCAAGCCACAGGCCCTCGGCGGCATCCCCGGACGGCCAGGAGCCACGGCACGCGGTGCCTGGAATGTGCTGCGCGAGGTTTTGGCGGAGCGTGAACTGGCCCCCGAAGGTCTGACCTTCGCCGTGCAGGGCTACGGCAGCGCTGGCGGACACCTCGCGAGAGTTTTGCAAAAGAACGGCCTCCAAATGGTCGCCGCAAGTGACTCCACGGGCGGCATTTATGCCGAAGCTGGCCTGGATGCCGAAGCGATCTGGGAAGCACGGGAAGCCGGGCGTGGCATCGCCAGCCTGGACATTCCTGGCGCTCAAGCTTTGTCAACCTCCGAAGTGCTGACCGTCAAAGCCGATATCGTCATTCCTGCGGCTACGGCCAATCAAATTACGGCGGAGATGGCGGCGCGTTTGCAGTGCCAAATGGTGCTGGAGATCGCCAATGCGCCCATCTGCCCTGATGCGGAGGAAATTGTGACCTCCCGAGGCATCGAAATCATCCCGGACGTGGTCGCCAATGCAGGCGGCATCACCATGAGCCACTTCGAGTGGGCGCAAAATCGTGGCGGTGCCCTCTGGTCGGCTGAGGAGGCACGCAGCCGCCTGGATACGCGAATGATTGCCACTGCCGCCAGAATGCTCCAAGTTGCCCGCTCCCGGAGCGTCTCCCCGGCCACTGCCGCACAATTCCTGGCACTGGAACAGCTCTCCGCCGCCCTCTCCCGCTAATTCACATGTCGAAGTCTTTTTATCTGCACACCACCGTTCCTGGCCTGGATGATTCAATCTCATCTTCGACGCACCGCTGGCCGGGCTCGCTGTCGGACGTCGCATGCGCTTCTTGCGCGGCTGGAAGGACTACGGAAGTTGCGTGAAGTGCTTCAACGGTCTCGGCCTGCTGGGTGAGCACATCCTCAAGGAGCTTCGCCGCCTCCAGAAAGCTGACAAAGCCTCCCTAAAAGCCGATGCGCTCGCCTTCCTGCGATCCCGCAAAACGAAGCTTGATGATGGCCGCAACGCGATTTTCACAGAAGCCGAAATCAGCGCTGTGACGGATGCCGAGATCGCCAAGATCGATCTCGAAGCGCTCGCCATCTGGAAGGTTTACGGCGCACGTCCCATCGTCTGCTCCACATCTTCCAACATGGGCATCTCCCTTCATGAGGCTCTGCGCTTCATGCAGAAGAAGCCCGTGAGTCTGGCTGGCAAAAACTTCACTGCCCTCAATGACGACGAAGGCTGGCTGATCATCTGGTGCCCGGATGAACAGGCTGACTTCATGAACGCGGAGAAGACGGAGCATCTGCGCTCTTTGGAAACCGAGCAGCCGCCGCTCACCGTCCTGCACACCTACATCAACCGCAAACAGCGCGACCCGGGTGCGCTGAAGGACGCACTCGACTCCGGCGGCTACTTCTTCCCCACCAATCCGCAGAGTTCGGATGAGCTGCAAAACCTGCTGGCCAACTCGCTCGGCGATGTGGCACGCGAACGCCGCTGCACCACCGCGCAGCTCCTGGCCGATGAGAAAGTGAGCTACACCCTGCGCTCGCTCGGATGCAGCATCGAAGGCAGCCGCATCGTCGTCCGCGGCGGTGTGGAGGGTGGCTTGTTCGGCCTCATGGCGGGCTATCTCGTCATGCTGGATGAAACCATCCCGCGCAACGACACGGCGGCCATCAGCACCTGGAATCAGGCATCCATCGGTGCCGCGCTCGCCGCGGCGGTGCTCGCTGATCTTGAGCTTCGCGAGCCTCAGAAGCTCAGCCCGTCCATCCGCGCAGATTTGAAGGCCACCTTTCCTGCCATCGACAGCTTCCTCAGCCGTCAGCAGCTCGGCAAAGATCTGCCCACGCGCATTCACGGCGTCTTTGACCTCGCCAATCTCCAGTCACTCGCGCAGCTCCTCGGTGTCGTCGTTGAGCGGCATCTCTCGGGTCGTGGCACCGCCTACGTCGGTCTGGGCTCCAGTTCGTATGCCAACGGCAATCGCTGCTACTCGATCCTCAAGGCAAGCCTGCTTTGCAACGGCCCCTTCATGG
>JAGKWZ010000484.1 GCA_021151605.1 Verrucomicrobiaceae bacterium | reverse complement strand
GCGTTATGGGAATGAGAAGGCGGATGAGATGATGAGCCGGCACACGATGGAGTGCTTTGCCGAAGTGGATTTCGAGACGGGCGGGCGTCGACTGAGGGCAACGTGGCGGCTGGGGAAGACGAAGACGGGGAATTTGAAGCCGGTGCAGCGCACGCTGGCGGATGCCACGACGGGTGAGATCATCGCGGACAAGGGTCGCGAGGTGGACCCGATGATCGAATCGCTCACGGGGCTGGATGCGCAGCGCTTTCTGCGATCCGTGCTGCTGGCGCAGGGGCAGTTCGCGGCGTTTTTGAAGGCGAAGCCGAATGAGCGGGCCGAGCTGCTGGAGAAGATTACCGGCACTGAGATTTACAGCGACCTCTCGGTGCTGGCCTACGAGACGCATCGGCAGAAGGACGAGAAGGTGAAGCAGCTCAAAGCCAGCCTCGGAGCGGTGACCGTGCTGGATGACGAAGCTCGGGCGGAGTTGGAAAGGCAATGCGTCGTGGCAAAAGAGGCCATCGCCCGTCTGCTCACGGAGAACCAAAACGCCGCGCAACAACTCACCGAGCGCAGGCAATGGCAGCAGTGGCAGCGCGAGGAAAGTTCGGCGCAGCAGGACATCGCCAAGCTCAGCGAAGCGCTCGCGCTCATCGCCAAGCAGCAGACGGAAACCGAGGTCGGCCTGAAGCAATCCCGGGCTACCTTTGCCCAAGCGCGTGAATTCCGCGCCCAGCGCGAACCGGTGTGGAGTGAGGCCACGAAGCTCACGGCGCAGAGTGATCAATTCGAGGAGCATCTGCAACAGATCAGGGCCGTGTTTGCCGAATGGCAGAAGGACCAAAAGGCTGCACAAACCATGCGCGATGCCGCTGAAAAGAGCCTGAAGAAGCATCGCGAGGCCAGTGCCGAACTCGAAGCCTGGCTGCAAACTCACGCGGACGACGCCCAGCTAGCGGATGCATTGCCAGGTCAACGCGTGGCCGTTCGCGAGTGGCGTGAGGTTTTTCAACAGCTCGAAGCTGCTCGTCGTGTGCAAGCTGAGGCGGATGCCATCAGAGACCGGATCGCCAAGAGTGAGGCTGCTGCGAAGGAAATCACCAGTGCTCTACAACTCGGTCGTGAAAAACTGGCCGCGCTTCGCACTGAGGCTGAGAGATCGACTCAGGCCTGCGAGCATCAGCGGCGTGTCGTCGAGCAAGCGCAGCAGGCGGCGAGCTTTGATGAGCATCGCCACGACTTGAAAGAGGGAGAGCCCTGCCCGCTTTGTGGTGCCACGGAGCATCCCTTTGCCACGGGCGAGGTCAGCTTTGCCTCTCAGCTTCAAATGGCCCGCAAGCTGCTGGCCACCCTGGAGCAGCAGCGCGACAAGCTCGTGCGAGAAGTTACCGCGAATGAGAAGGAGGCGGCCCGGCTGGAAGAGCGTCTCCACGCAGAGAGCAAAGGGCTGACTGAGGCGAAGCAAGCTCTCAGCAAGCTGACGCTGCCCGACCTTTTGGCCCTGCAAACCACCGAGCAAACCATGGCCGCAAGAGTGATGGAGGCTTTCCGGCCTACATCACGCTGGGCACCCACTGACGCTGAGCATCACATCGGCTTGCTGGAAGCACGGGCGCGCACCTTTGCCAGCAAGCAAACGGAGGCAGCCCAGCAGCAGGCGAAACACCAGCAGCTCGAATCCGCCCTGCAACTCGCCGCCCAGGATCTCGATGCGAAGACGAAGCGGCTCCACGAACTGGTCCAGGAAGGCAAAGACCTGCGCGCGAAGGCCGACACGCTGAAGCAGACCCTCGTCAGCCTGCTTGGCGAACGCACGCTGGCTCAGGATCGCGATTGGCATGAGCAGCAGGTGGCGAGGGCTGAAAAGATGACGCGTGATCACGAGACGAAGGCGCATGAACTACAAACCAAGGCCGCGAGCACGAAGGCCCGCCGCGAACAGCTTGAGGTGCGCGTGCAAGAACTCGCCGCGCAGTTGGCGAATCGCGAGCCAGTGACGGCGGCGATGATCGCGGAGCTTGAGCAAACCGCACGACGAGTGAGCGATGAGCTCGCCACGCAGCAGAAGTCCGCAGGCATCTTCGAAGAGCGCCAGCGCACTGACGATGAGGCGAGGAAGCGTCGCGAGTCGGGTGGAGCGGCCTTGCAGGCAGCGGAGGCGGAAGCGCTGCGCTGGGGGAGGCTGAAGGAGCTGATCGGTTCGGCAGATGGCGCGAAGTTTTCACGCTTTGCGCAGTCTCTCACTCTTCGGCAGCTCATCGGGTTGGCGAATGAGCATCTCAAGGTGCTGGCGGAGCGCTACCGCCTCATGGCGGCTCCGGGAGATGAGTTGGATCTGCGCATCGTCGATCTTTACCAAGCCAACGTGGATCGGCCGATGGAGAGCTTGTCCGGCGGTGAGAGCTTCCTGGCGAGCTTGGCGCTGGCTTTGGGCCTGAGCGAGCTGGCGAGCCGACACCATTCCATCGACTCGCTGTTCATTGATGAGGGCTTCGGCTCTCTGGACACGGAGACCATGGAGGTCGCTCTGGGTGCCCTGGAAAATCTACGATCCCATGGGAAGACCATCGGTTTGATTTCGCACGTTGATTTGCTCAAAGAGCGGCTGACGACGCAGGTGCGCGTGATCCGCGGAGCCGGGGGGACGAGCCGGATCGAGGTGGTGGCGTAAAACGAATTTCCAAATTCGTTTCAGGCGGTCACGAACGAGCTGGAAAACTCGTTCTACGGCTTGGCGCGGCGGACATTCCTCGTCACGATGGCGGCATGTTTGACCTTCGTTCTGCATTCCTTTCCGGGCAGGTGATCCCGGCTTGCCCTCTGGCTTTGACGGCGTCTCGT
>JAGKWZ010000015.1 GCA_021151605.1 Verrucomicrobiaceae bacterium | reverse complement strand
CTGCCACACCGCCTGTTTCCGGCACCGTTCCTCCAGTTCCTGGTGTCGGCACTCCACCACCCGCTGTGACACCTCCAGTTCCAGGTGATGTTCCCTTTGCTCGGGGTGTCCCAGGCAAGCCTGGATACGTTTACAGCCCCAAGGATCCCACGAAAGTCATCTCTGTCGAAGGCCTCCGCCCAGGTTCTAAAGCCAAAGATCCAGACACAGGTGAGATCTTCCGTGTGCCTTTCAATTGACCCCAACTTAGGCTGAAGCACCTCCACGGCTCCCATTCGCAAGAATCGGAGCCTTTTTCTTTTTGTAAAGCAGCGGCGGCAGACACGAAGATCACTGCCCAGCCACCAGACCTGCTCGCCTTGTTTCAAAGTTTGCATGAAAGGCAGGCGGATGCTCAAGTACGGACGATGCCTCCCCCGCGCTTCCTCCTTCTCGTTTTTCTCTGTTTGCAAATCTTGCCGCTAGATGCGGCGACGAAGTCCTCGAAGCGGCGCAGTGCGAGCGCCTCTGGGAAGCCGAGTGTGCTATTTATCGTGGCGGATGATCTCCGGGATTACGTGGGCTGGATGGGCGGGCACCCGCAAGCGAAGACACCGAACATGGACCGGCTGGCGAAGCTGGGGATGCGCTTCACAAACGCGCACTGCAACTACGCGCTGTGCAATCCCTCCCGCACGTCTCTGATGACTGGGATGATGCCCTCCACCAGCGGCGTCTTTGGCAATGAACAGGACTGGCGACGCAGTGTGCAGATCGCAGGTAAACCGACGCTGCCGGAGCACTTCAAGGCGCTGGGTTATGCCACAGCGGCGGGGGGAAAGATCTTCCACGCGAACCATGGCGGACCCGAGGGGAAACTGACTGGATGGCATGGCGGGCGGCGCGGCTTTGAGCTGGATGCGGCCTGGGATGTGCGCTTCCCAGAGGTGGGCACGCAGATCCCGGATCTGCCAGTGCATACCGGCCAGAACTTCAATGGCTTGAACATCTGGCATTGGGATTGGGGCCAAATCAATGTCCCCGACGAACTGACCGATGACGGCGCGGTGGTTTCCTGGGCCTCGGATCAATTACGCAAGAAGAGCAGCAAGCCCTTCTTCCTCGCCGTGGGGCTGTATCGCCCCCACTCGCCCTGGTATGTGCCAAAGGCTTTCTTTGACCTGTTCCCCATCGACTCGATCCAGCTCCCGGAGGTGAAGGCAGATGATCTGGCGGACGTGCCTGCCTTTGCCAAAAACCATGACAAGCCGGGCAGCCACCACGACGAGATCGTGAAGGGCGGCAAGTGGAAGGAGGCGGTTCAGGCCTATCTCGCAAGCGTAGCCTTTTGTGATGCCATGCTCGGACGCGTGATCGAGGCACTGGAAACTGGCCCAAACGCGAAGAACACGATCGTCGTCTTCACCTCTGACCACGGCTGGTACCTCGGGGAGAAGAACCTATGGCACAAAGGCAAGCTCTGGGAGGAAGCCACACGCGTGCCCCTGAGCATCCTGGCTCCTGGCGTGACCCAGCCTGACACGGTAAGCGCGGAGCCGGTCTCGCTGATCGATCTCTACCCGACGCTCTGCGATCTGACGAAAACGAAAGCTCCTGCCCACCTCGACGGCACCAGCCTTGCCCCCCTGCTGCGTGACCCGGCGGCTAAGAGCCCGCGTCCGGCGGTCACGGTCATGGGCGGTGGTGCCCAGGTCAGTTATGCGGCGCGCACCGATCAGTGGCGCTACATTCGCTACGCAGACGGCAGTGAGGAGCTATACGATCACCACTCCGACCCCCACGAATGGAACAATGTGGCCGCCGCTCCTTCGAACGATCTGCTGAAAAAGGACATCGCCACCTTCTTCCCAGAAGTCTTTCAGCGCGCCTCCCGCCCGGTGGATGAGATCGCCACCGCGCCCAGCCCTGACGGCTCCATTCATCTCAAACTCCAGCCGGGGGATGAACTCACGGCCGCCGAGTCACCTGAGATCACAGGGCGTGGCATCTTCATTGAGACTTCCTTTGAATACGATCCGCGCGTGGATGCCGACAGTACTCTAGTTAGCCAAGGCGATGCCAAGCTGGGCTATGCCTTTCACCTCGTGGCGGGAAAGCCGACTCTGAGTGTTTTTAAAGACGGCGTGGCCACCTCCGTCGTCGGAGATGGCCTCCAAAAAGGCACCAGCCATGTCCGAGCCGGCATGGATGCCGACGGGCTCATGTCTCTCGCTGTGCCAGGCCGTAGTGAGATGCTGGCGAATGCGCCCTATGCGGCTGGATTTCCGGAGCAGCCCAAGGCTGGCCTGGGGGTGGGGCAGAGCTTCGGCCCCCTGAGCCAGAAAGACTTCCCAAATAGCACACCGTTTGACGGTGTGGTTCACCGCTTGCGCGTCACCATCCTTCCGCCGAAGGAAGAGATCGCCAAGCCCCTGCCATCCACGAATTAATCCCGCTTTCCCATGCGCGCCCGCATCATCAAAGACTTCCGCTTCGAAGCCGCCCAAACGCTGCCAAATCTCCCTGAGACGCACAAGTGTACGAAGATGCACGGGCATAGCTTCAAGGTGGAGATCGCGATCGATGGAGAGGTGAATCCCGCCATCGGCTGGGTCTATGATCACGCCGAGATCAGCCGGGCCATGAAGCCGCTGCTGGAACTGCTGGATCACAGCTACCTGAACGAGATCGAAGGCCTGGAGAATCCGACCATCGAATACATGGCTGCCTGGCTGTGGAAAAAACTGGCCCCGCAGCTCCCCGGTCTGGCCGAGATCACGATCTATGAGACGCCCAGCGCACGCTGCGTGTTTCGTGGTGAGTTTTGACCCAAAGTAGATCGAACTTCCGAGTTCGGTCTCAAGTTTGGCAACACCGCCAGGGAACGCCCTTTTCGTTCCCGCTAAACTACCCGCAACCGAGGAGAGTTGTGCCGTTGGCATCGCATTCCGGCGGTGGCCGGAGTGCTGACTCCCGCCCCCTCACCTAGCCTCTCCCCGCAGGGACATCTAACACCGCAGCGGGGAGAGGAACCGTTCTGGCCCGCCACTCCCAAGAGCGGAACCACGGAACCTTGATGAATCGAGCCACCAGGTTGGAATCCACTCACATTTTGATCGCCTGACTGCGCCGTGTGAGTGTAAACCGACAGTCATGAGCACCCAACCCTGTGATTTTCCAGCCATAACGTCGGCGATGAAGCTGCTGCCCAACCTCACGATCTGTGAATGACCTAAACTGTTAGCCAGCTTCGAAGGTTATGAGCGTTCACCATTACGAGCTTGCAGTTGTGCCGAGGGCATATATCGGCCATCAGCTACCCGCCAAAATGTCGGAGGCGGACATTCAACGAGGCGAGGATCCTTCATCTGGTTGGTGGGCTGCTCATCCTCCGTCGGAGCTGTTTCTTTCAGGTATCCGAGCTTTGCTGCCACATGCAAGACCTTGGCCAGGCGGAGATGTGGAGGAGTATGTGTGCTCAGGGGATTGGGGGGCAGACATTCGAGTTTGGAAAGATTTAGGCAGAGTTTGGCACATAGCGTTCCGCTTCTCACCTAGCGCAGATGCTTGGCCGTTGATGCAGCGGTTTCTTGCTCTGGCGCGAGGCGAGCAATGCCTTTTGCTGGAAGATTGGTCCGGTATAGTTTTTGAGCCTGATGAGAAAATTGTGCGAGAACGACTTGTTTCCTCTCTCGCGATGCAGTTTTTCCATGACCCGATGGGGGCGATTGTTCACTCTGCGAAAGTTTTAAAAGATGACGCGGGCGACCCCAAAAATGAGCTTCAGATTGGGCTTCGACAAGGTTCGTGAGTTTTTGGACGTCGTCGCCCGAGACCGAATGTTGGGGTTTTTGACGCTGCCATGCCGCGACAGCGGTATCACTCAAGCGCAACGCTACTTTTTCCCTCTGGCGAGGCACCTTCACTCAAAACTCACTTCTTCGCACGCGCTCCAGGCTCGTCGCGGTCGAGGTAGCCGTCGCGGAGGCGGATGATGCGGGTGCAGCGCTCGACCATGCGTTCGTCGTGGGTCACGAAGATGAGGGTGCGGCCCTGGGCGTTAAGATCGTCGAAGAGGCCGAGGATTTCCTGGCCGGACTTGCTGTCGAGATTGCCGGTGGCTTCGTCGGCGAGGATGACGATGGGGTTGTTTGAAAGCGCGCGGGCGATGGCGACGCGCTGCTGCTGACCGCCGGAGAGTTCATTCGGCTTGTGTCCGAGGCGATGACCGAGGCCGACCTGGTTGGCGAGCTTTTCGGCGACTTCGCGCATCTTGCTGTCCTCGGCTCCGCCGTAGTACATGGGCACGGCGATGTTTTCCATGACGGTGAGCTGCTGGATGAGGTTGTAGCTCTGGAAGATGAACCCGAGGTTGCGATTGCGGGCCTCGGAGAGGTCGTCGTCATCCAAGGTGGCGACGTTTTGCCCCCCGAGGAAGTAGTCGCCCGAGGTCGGTTGATCGAGGCAGCCGAGGAGGTTCAGCAGGGTGGACTTGCCACAGCCGGAGGGGCCCATGATGCAGACGTATTCACCGGGGAAAATGTCGAACGAGATGCCCTGAAGCACCTGGCTAACGACGTCTCCCATCTGGTAGGACTTGCGAATGTCCCTCAAGCTGATGAGCGGCTCGGGCATCGGCTGAATCAGTTGGCGGATGTCTTGGCGGCAGGGACCGCAGCGGCGACGTCTTTAGCTTTTTCCTTGGCCTTGCCTTTGGGTTTGGTAGGCAGGCCCGGATCGATATCTGGGGCACCAGCTGGGCGGGCACCGTCTTCGGTGTTGGCTTTCTTCGGCAGCGCCAGAGCCACTTCTTCACCCGCACGAACGCCGTCACGGACCTCAATGAACTCGTCATTGAAGACGCCGGTCTTGATGAAGCGGCGCTCCAGTTTGGAACCACTGCGGATGTAGCAGTAGTGCTGATCCTGCTCGACCTCGACGGACTGCACGGGGACGAAAACGACATCGGAGAGCTGATCGACGACGATCTCGACCTTGGCGTTCATGCCGGGGCGTAGCCAGGGGTGGGTGCCGCTGATGTGGATGTTCGAGGGATAGACCTTGAGGTTCGGTGTGTAACGGCTGCTGGAGGAATCAGGCATCAGGGCCAGCTCTGCCACGCGGCCTTCGAGGACGATGCCTGGCTCGGCATCGACTCGGATGAGTGCGGTCTGACCGATTTTGACCTTCTTCACCTGGGATTCGTGGACCTTCACGTTTACTCCCATCTGCGACATGTCGGGAATGGTGAGCAGCGTCTGGCGGAGACGCACGGTGGCACCTTCTTCGATGCTGTTGCTGTAATTGTAGGAAGCACCTGCATCGAGATCGCCATAGGCGACCAGGCCGGGCTGCATGGCCTTGATGTTGCAGGCCTTGAGCTGGCGCTCCAAATCTTCACGTTGGGCGAGTTCCATCTCGTAACGGCGCTTTGAGGTCGTGAAGCGGGTCTCGGCGGTGGCCATCTTGGAGCGGTTGGCGCGCACGGTGCGTTCCAGGCGGGTCAAGCTCTCGCGGTAGGCGGAGAGGAGCAGAGCGCACTGCTTGGAGAACTCGTATTTCTTGAAGAGGTCCAGCTCCGTGGTGGCGGTCTTCACAGCGAGGGTGACTTTCTCAAAGGTCACCTGGTCGTTTTCGAGCTGCGTCTTCGAGATGAAGCTGCGGGCGGCGAGGCGCTCGGAGGACTCGACCTTCTGCTTGGCCACGGCGAGTTCGGATTTGCTGAGCAGCATCTTATCTTCGAGCTGGCGGAGCTTTTGCTGAGCCTCTCCATCACCTTCGGCGGCGCCTTCGAGGAAGGGGGAAAAGTCGATGCGGCTCTGCACGGGCTTGGCGGTGATCTTTTTCGCAGAGGGTGGTGCGGCTGGCTTGGCGCCTGCGGATGTGGCTTTGGCAATGGCTGGATCGACCGGCGTGTTGGCCTGACTGTCGAGCATGACGACATATTTATCGAGAGCTGCCACCGTGCTAGGCAGGCTGGCGTCGTCGAGGATCTTGGTGGTGAGATCGCGGCCGAGATATTTCTCGAAGTCCATGAGCGCGAAGGTGCTGGCCTCCTTCATGTCGCGGACGAGGCTCTGATTTTCACTGCGCTGGATCTCGCGGCCCTCATCGGCATCGATGTAGTTCGAGACGGTGGTCTGGAACTCGATTTCGTGATTCTGGATGCGCGTTTTAATGTCCGTGCTGTCGAGTTCGATGAGCACTTTGCCCTCCTTCACGTCTTCGTCGGTGATGAGGTAGCCTTCGGGGATGATGCTGAGGATCTTCGTCGGGGTCTCGATCTCGGATTTCACCTCGTAGTTTTGCAAAGCGCGGATCTCACCGCCCTGGAGCACCGCTACCTGGAGCGGGCCACGAGTGGCAGAAAAGGTGGGCACGGCGGCGATCTCCTCGCCTCCGGGAGACAGAATGAACCAACCAGCCGTGCCTGCGAAGGCGGTGCCGATCAAAGTCCATGTTTTCCAGTTGGCCTTCTTCTTCATCATGAGTCTCCTTTGGGCTTCTCCTGTTTCAATACGTCTGCCCAGCGGGCATCTTTCCGAATGAACAGCACGCCCATGTCCGTCCAGAGCTGGAGGCGGGCGAGGTTGTGGTCGATCAAAGTGGAAATCACAAGGTCGCGGGCGGTGATCAGTCGGTCCTGAGACTCCACGATGTCACGCGCCGTGCCCTGGCCCTCGGCCATGAGCGCTTCCTCGATCTCGAGTCGCTTTTGGGAAAGCTCCAGGCCTTTCACGGCGAGGTCATACTGTCTGCGGGCCACCTGCAAAGCGCGCCAATCCGAGCGGATGGTGCTACGCAGTTCTTCTTCAGCTAGGTCTAGCGCGCGGCGCGTGGCCTGCTCGGAGATCTGGGCGGCGCGGAGGTCATTGCGCTCGGGCAAGGTGTTGAGGTTCAGGTCGATATCGAGCCCGCCGAAGAGCTGCCGCTGGCGGTGATTGATGCCGATGCCTGTGGTGCTGCCACCGGTCGGGGTGCCTATCTGATACCCAGTCAGGGCATTGACGGTGGGTAGGGTGCTCTGATGGGCGATTTTCACCCGGCGCTCGGTGTCATAGACGCGGTCGCGTTGGTTAAAGATGTCCAGCCGGGTGATTAGGGCAGTGTCCATCATCTGCTCCACGGTGCCTTTCGGGTCGATGACTTCGAGCTTCTTCATTTCATCGCCATCGAGCACGATCTTCTCGGTCACGGGCAGCCCGAGGGCGATTTTCAGATCATCCAGAGCCTCTTCATAAGCGCGGATGGCGGTGATCCACTGCCGCTCATAGGCGATGCCGCCCTGTTCGATCTGCTTGAGCTGGGATTGGGAGCGCAGGTTGGCCTCGGCCAGGGCGCGGTCACGCTCCAGTGAGTTCAAAGAGGCCTTGTAGGCGATGAAGCGGTTCCGCACCTGTTCGCGGGCCTGGATGGCGCGTAAATATTGGCGGGCGACATCGACGACGAAGGTCTTCCGATACTGAGTGAAGTCGCGGATCTCATAGAGCACATCGCGTTCATCCTGCCGCAGCGGCTCGGCAGCGGCCAGCACACCTGCGCCGCGCAGGAGCGGCTGGGTGAGGGACACGGCAGCGCGGGAATCGCTGACACTGCGCACGTTACCCGTGATGAAGTGGGTGAAGTCCGTGCTGAGGTCGAGCGCCAGCCGCGCGCCTGTTTTCATCAGGTAATCCAGACCGAAATCGCCACCGCTGGTGAGGGAGGAAGTGCGGACGAAATCGTTCACGCGGTTGTGAACCTGCGATTCACGAAGGGTGGCATTACCGCCAGCATCGGCGATGGGGCCGAACTGCTGCCTGGTCTCCGTGAGGGTCAGAGCGCTGAGATAAACGCGCTCTTTGCGGCCGAGATAAGTACGGTTCCGATGCACCGCGAAGTCGATCGCACCCGGAAGGGTCACGACGCGTGCGTCTTTCTCGACGAAGGCACGCTCGCCGAGGAAGTCCGCCGTCTCCGACATCTTTGTCAGCGTGGCCAGATCCACTGGCGGCGGCGGCGTGATGTTCTGAAGCACATCATCATCCGCCCCAGACACGATGGATGACTTCTTTTTCAGGATGCCGAATACTTCCTTGTCCGCCCACTTCTTATAAAAGCCCTGCGTGCAACCCACCAGAGCCACACTCAGCGCGACCAAGGGCAGTACTGAGTAGCAATGACGAGGGCAGGGCATAGTTCGAGAGATGAGGTTGGTAATAACCTTGCCGGCTGCGGAGGTCGGTATGCAGCGGCAGGCGTAGAATTTGGGGGGGCTGGTGATACGACACCGCGAAGGGATGTCTATCAGAAGAGCTCTTTAGCCCTGCATCACCAGTGCCTGCTCCACGATCGAGCGCCCTGCTTCCAGCTCGTCATTCACCACCACGGTGGCCCCGAGACGCTTCAGGCGCTCCACATCTGAGGCAAACCGGGCCCGGGCGAGAATGGGGATGTCTTTCCTCTCATGCCGCACCAGTGAGAGCCCCACGGCGATGATCGGCGCATCTGGAAAGGTGAAGGCCACGAGGCGGGCCTCGCTCAGGCGGGAAAGCGCCCAGGTTTCCTCATGCCCGGCATCGGCGAAGAGCACGGGCTGACCCAGCCGCTTCAGCGTGCGCGCAGTCTCAGCATTTAGGTCGATCACGAGGGTCGCTATCCCTTGATCCAGGAGAGCTTTGTTCAGCTTCTCCCCCACCGGGCCGTGGCCCACGATGATCGCGTGGTCGGAGAGACCTTTGATGCGCTGCCGCAGGATGTCGGACTCCGGCAGACGCGGCTTCCGCCGCCCCCAGCCGAGCTTTTCCATCCAGGCACCCAGCGGCTCACCCGCACGCATCAGCGCCGGCAGCAGGCCCATGCTCAGCGCCGCGCTGCCGATGAGGATCTGCTGCGTATCAGCACTCCAGACAGCCGCTGGGCCAGCCTTTTGCAGGAGAACGAGTGAAAACTCCCCCGCACTGCTCAGGCCGATGCCTGCCATCAGCGCCTGACGATGCACCAGCCCCAGCCTCCGGGCGATCTCCGTGATGATGACCGCCTTGATCAGCATCAGCGCCACGGTCAGGCCCAGCACCGTCTGCCAGTGCTGCGCCGCCAAGCGCACATCCACCATCAGACCCACGGAAACGAAGAAGAGGGTTAAAAAGAGATCCTTGATGGGCATCACATCCGCCAGGATGCGCGGCTTGTAGATCGACTCACTCACCGCCAGCCCGGCCACGAAGGCCCCCAGCGCCAGCCCGAGCTCCAGCATCCCACCGATGAAAGCCAGACCGATGCAGCAGCCGACCACGCTCAGGGTGAAAAGCTCCCTGTTGCGCGTCTTCGTCACTGCATTCAGTAGCATCGGGATCAGCCAGCGTGCACAGACGCCCGCCAGCACCACGAAGAGCCCACCGCGCCCGACTAGCGAGCCGATCCGCGCCAGCAGACTGCCCGTTTCTTTTCCGTCAGGCAGCAGCAAAGGCAGCACGAGGAAGAACAGGATGATGAAGAGGTCCTGAAAAATCGCTACCGCCAGGGCCATGCGTGCGCCAGGGCTGGACTCCTGCCCGAGGTCCTGAAACGACTTCAAACTCACCGCTGTCGAACTCATCGCCAGCGCCACCGCCACCAGGATCGCCGCCGTGCCGCTCATGCCCGCCAGCCAAGCCGCCGCGCCGGCCACCAGCGCACAGAGCCCCATCTGCCAGCCCCCGCCCACGAAGGCCAGACGGCGGACATATTTCAGATCACTGAGGCAAAACTCCAGCCCCAGGGTGAACATCAGCAGCATCACCCCGAACTCAGACATCTGGGAGATCGCCGACTGAGTGCTGCCGCCGCCAAGCGTCTCGATGATGCCACTATTCGCTATCACCACCCCACAGATAAAATACCCCGCCAGCAGGGATTGCTGAAGCCGCAGCAGTAGCAGCGAGATCAGCACCACCCCCACCAGCATCAGCGCGAGCAGGATGAAGAGCGGCGGAAGTTCAGCAGCGGCGAGGACCATGAGACGAAAAGCAAAGGGCGCAGACCGCCCCACGGGCAAGCTGAAATTCTGCTTTCTCCGTCGGCTCGGGATTTATTCCAGTTTCGCTTAACATCTTCCCTGGTTTGCCGACGAGGATGACGCATTCGATCACCAGCTTGGCGCTGCCAAACCTCGCTGCGCTTACTCTTTTCAGCAGCTCCTGCCGCGTTCCGTGCTGCTCTCGTTCTTTGTCGATTCCACCGAGAACTTATACATCTTTTACCACAGGAGTTTGATGGTCTGGCTGTGGTTCGCCATGGGACTCCATCTCCTCAAAGATCAGCGGCATTCGTCATGCAGACTAGCGTCCGACGGTGCGCTGACTGAGCACGGTTTTGATGAGGCGGATCATGTCGGCGGGCTCGTAGGGCTTTGGCAAGACGGCAGCGAAGCCGTAGCTGGCTGGTTTCGCCATGACGGGGTCATCACTGTAACCGCTGGAGACGATGGCGAGGACTTCGGGGTCGATCTGGCGGAGTTTTTCCATGGCGCGCACGCCCCCCATGCCGTTCGGGATGCTTAGATCCAGGATGACGAGATCAAAGGGGCGGTTGTTTTGCCGGGCTTCCTGGTAAGCTCGAATGGTTTCGGTGCCTTCGACGGTTTCAGTCACTTCGAAGTCCTGGCTGGTGAGATTGCGCACGATGAGGGCACGGACGAGGGGGTCGTCTTCGAGGACCAAAATGCGTGTGCTGGTAGTTTGCGGCGGGGTCTCGAAGGCTCGGCTGAGTCCAAGGGCATCCACTTCTTCGCCATCGGCATCGACGGGGAGGTAGAGGCTGACACTGGTGCCTACTCCAGGCTCACTGCGGACGGAAATGGAGCCGCCGTGGGCTTTGGCGATGCTTTCGCAAACGGTGAGGCCGAGACCTGTGGCGTTTTCGACTTTGCGGGTGCTGAAGTAGGGCTCGAAGATGTGGGCGAGGTTTTCCGTCGAGATGCCTTCACCCCGGTCCTGGACTTCAATCAGTATGCCCGTGGGCAGCATGGGCTGATCTGCGGTGAGTTCGTGTGGGTAGTTCTCACCCGGGTCGTGTGGATGGCAGCGGACGGTGATGACGCCTCCATTGGGCTGGGCCTGCTCGGCATTGCGGACGAGATTGCCAAGCAGACGGCGGATCTGTGCTGGATCGATGGCGAGCGTGGGGAGACTGGGAACGATCTCCAGCCGATACTCAATGCGCGGGGCGCGGCTGTGATGCTGGAAGAATTGTTCGATGAGTTCGCCAGCCTGAGTAGGCCTTTTGATAGGGGCACCACCGCGAGCGAAAGTGAGGAGCTGCTGCACGAGGCTCTGGGCCTGAAGGGTGGCCTGCTTGGCAGTATGGATCTCGGGGAGCTGGATGACGGTGCGCAGGCGCATTTCTGCGAGGGAGAGATTGCCGAGCAGGACCGTGAGCAAGTTATTAAACTCATGCGCAAATCCGCGGGCGAGCAGGCCGAGGGATTCAAGGCGGTCGAGGCGACTGCGACGTTCGGCTTCTTCACGCTTGGAAGTGATGTCCTGGAGTAGAATCAGGAGCCCCTCCGCAAAGGGATATCCGCGCAGCTCGATCCAGGTCTGCTTTTCCTCCAGGTAAAGTTCCCGGCTCACGGCTTCGCGGTGAAGCATGGCGTGTCCGAGTGAGCTGTAGTGCTCCTCACGAGTGGCGGCGGGGAGGAGATCCCACAGGTCAGCTCCGAGGAGTCTGTCGGTGCCACGGCCGAAGAGCTGCTGCGCGCTGGCATTCGCATAGGTGATGCGCCAGCTTCCATCGATGGCGATGAGTGGATCGGAGATGCTTTCGACGACATCGACGAGCGGCGCCTGGGTGGAGGCACCTCTTTCGTGTGTCGCGGCGGAGGCGGTGATATTGGCCTGTGTGGGCTGTGCTCGGAATAGAATGACGATTCCGGTGAGCTGGCCGCTCTGATCCCGAAGTGGATTCGAGCGATCATTCAGTGCGACGCGCTGACCTTTGCGTGTCGTGAGCCAGACGGTGCGCTCTTGCGAGGGCTGGGAGGGGGTGGCCAGCTCCACCATGGCGGGCTCTCCACTGGGGTGATAAATGCGGAAGACTTCGTGCAGGGAGCGGCCCACACTCTCCGCCTGTGGCCAGCCAGTCACCTGCGCTGCGGCGGGATTGCTAAAGACGATCAGGCCCGCGAGATCGGCCACGATGACTCCATCTGCCAGGCTTTCGAAGGTCTCGAAGTAGCTCTGCTCACGGCGGCGGCGCTCGATTTCATCCTGAACGCGAGCGGCGGCGACTTCGACGGTGAGGCGGAGTTCGTCGTTGCTAAAGGGCTTGAGCAAGTAGCCCTGAGGGTGGGTTTCGCGGGCGCGATTGACGGTCTCAAGATCGGCGCAGGCGGTCACATAGACGATGGCGACGGGCCCCCGCTGCTGGAGGAGGCGGGCGGTTTCGATGCCGTCGGTCGAGCCTTCGATGTGGACATCCATGAGGACGAGGTCGGGGCGCAGGTCATCGAAGAGACGAATTGCGTCGTCGCTGCTGGTGCAGGTGCCCACGACTCGATAGCCGAGGTCGCTGAGAAAGGCGGCCATGTCACAGCCGACGAGGCCTTCGTTCTCGACGATAAGTATGCGGAGTCGGTCAAAACCGGTCATTTGGAGTTAGTAAAACCAAGCTAACTCTAAATATCAGAACTTGCTATAGGAAATCGCAAACGAATTTCAGTGCCGCCGCGCTCAGGCCGGTCGAGCTGGAGGCGACCGCGCATTTGCTCGGCGAAGACGGCGAGGATCTTCAGTCCGAGGCCGCTCGTGCCGATAGGCCGGGTATTTTCAGGAAGGCCAACGCCATTGTCCGTGATGGTGAGTTCACCGATTTCGCCATGGTAACTCAGGGAAACACGGACCTCGCCTTTACGCCCATCTGGGAAGGCATGCTCGAAGCAGTTGGAGAGTGTTTCATTGAGCGTGAGCGCCAGCGGCATGAGCCACTCCTGCTGAACCACTCCGGGATTTAGCAGAAGCTGAACCTGGACGCGCTCAGCGGGCACCCCATAACATTCACGCAGGCGCTGGAGGAGGACTTGGGCAAACTCACGGAAATCATCCCCACCACCCAGGGCGACCTGATAAAGATGCTGGTGGAGGTCTGCGATGGAGCGAACGCGGTTTTGGCTGGAGCGCAAGGCACCTCGGGCGTTCGGATCCAGGATGTTATTGGACTCCAGATTTAGCAGGCTGGAGATGATCTGGAGGTGATTTTTGATCCGGTGATGCGTCTCGGAGAGCAGCAGCTTCTCGCGGGCCAGATTCACCGTGGGAAGAGGTTTGTTGCTCCCACTTGGCGCTGTCGCATGACCGGCAAGGGGGAGCGGGCCCGTCGAATTCACCGGCGAGGACTCGGTTTCTGTCACCTCATTGAGTGAGAAGTCGTGCCCCTCATGCCCCATGGGCCTGACTTTAACCCGAATCGAATGCCGGGCACCACCCCGGGAGAGGCAGATGAGTTTGATGATCTTTCCAGGTTCACGAGCCTGCTGATCGAGGTCGGAATAAAACCCTGAGGCGTCAGAGGGACGGAAGTAGAGGTGCAGCGGGCGGCCGAACGCTTCGTCTTCTGCAAGACCTAGAAGTTCCTGCCCTCGCTTCGAGCAGGTCTTTATCCTGCCATGGACGTCTGTTTGGAAAAGCAGAGTCTCTGAGAGCCGTGGTGGCGAGCTGGTCTCTATGGCAGATTGCCCAGCGGCTGCCATGACAGCAGGGATTTGGGCTTTCCCAGTCTCGAAGAAATGAATGGTGCAGTGTGGCTCGCCATCAGCATCTAGGACCTGGGCGAGATGCAACTGGGCGGTCTTGGGCTGATCAGCATCCTGAGTGATGCTCACATCAAGGCTGGTGCTGCGTTGATTGCGGAGCTGAAGCTCCTGTAGGGCCTGTGCTCGAGCAACGGCGCTTTGCGGAGTCAGCCAGCGGTCGAGCGGATGTCTGCGCAGTTCATTTTTGGGATGGCCCAGCAGTTCTTCGGCGAGGTGGTTTACTTCGAAGACTGAACCCGCCTTATCCATGAGCACGATCGGCAGCGGGGCCTCTTGAAGGAGAGCACGGAACTTCGCCTCAGTGGCACGGAGTTGCTCCTCGTGGCGGCATTTTTCTGTGGCATCCTGAATGCTGACGAGAAGGCCGCCGCTTTGCAGTCCAGAGGGCTGAAACTCGAGATCCTTTAGCAGCCCATCTGCCGTGGCCAGGGTGAAGGTTCGAGTCAGTTGGCGGCGCCAGACATCCTCGCGCCAAAGAGTGGCGATGTGGTCACGATGGACATCGCTAGGACATGCCGCGGCGAGCCACTGCTCCACCGTTTCCTCCTTTTGCAAAGCCCGCCCAAGGAGGCGGGTAAGCTGCTGGTTCTGAAACTGGGCCGCGCCCAACTCATCAAGCACAAGGACTCCGAAGGGAAGTGAATCCAGATACTGCCGCAGACGAGATTCACGCTGGGTAAAGGTGCGCTCCGCATCATGTAGGGTGCGCAGCTCTTGCCGGGCACGGGCCAAGTCGTCCTGGAGGCGGCGCACTTCCAATCCCGCACCAGAGCTTACGGTGCTGGGGGGGTGTGAAATACTGGCCAGAGCCGTGGCGATGGCTGGAAGGTTTGTGGGCGGTTGTCTCGGAGCGGGTTCCTCTGGCAGAGCCACTGCAGTGAATGCTCGAATCTCCTGACCTTCAGAAATTCGGGAAAAGAGCCACTTGGAGCAGGACACACCAGCTCTGAAATCGGAAGAAACACCCCATATTGCCTGGCCTTTGGGTGGACTCGCAGGCGGAGTGAGGATGGTGGAGCCTGGCTTTGCCGGATCGGAAAGCGCCTCGAGAGTCGATAGCACCTGCTGCTTGAACACCCCAGATGAAGAGCCATCTCCGAAGGCATGCCAGAATTCCGTCTCCCCCTCTTTGAGCCCCATAGGGAGGCAGATGTACTTGGCCTCCAAGTTGGCTTTTTGCACCCTTCCCAATTGATCAAGTGTGACCATGGGCGCGGCCAAATTTTCGAGAACCGTGCCCGGCGTAGCCTCCTCCGGCGAGACCTCTTCCGGCACGGAAGCCTCACCTGCGGCTTCCTCTGGGTCGGGTGCAGACGCATTTTGGCTAAAGCGCTCGCAGGTGATCATCAGACCTCCGACGGTGGCATCAGCCTGCCGACGCCAAGGACGTACTTCCCAGCGGTAGATTATCCGACTCCCATCAGGCCCGGCGAGGGCGTCATGCTCACTGCGGATGATGTGGCCCTGCAGCGCTCTTTCATAGACCTGCCGCCAGCCAGAGTGGAGGTTTGGAAAAATCTCATATTGGTTCTGCCCAAGCAAAGGGGCAGCTCCAGACAGGCCGAATTCCTCCACCCAGGCTCGATTTGCCAGCATGTAGTTCATGTGCTGGTCAAACATCGCCATGGCCACAGGGGCATTTTCAATCAGCACCCCGAGCACCTTTTCCATGTCCTCACTCCCCTGCCCTTTGGGAGTTTCGCTGCTCTTCAACGGTGTTACTCCAGCACCCGAATTTTGGCGGGGATGGATCACGTTTCGGAGTACAGACGATGACATGAGAGGCCCGAGAGATAGAAACTTGGTTTTTTTAAAATATAAGCAGAGGTTAGCTTATCAACAAGGAGAAAGCAGCTCAAAATTGACACTCATTTCAGCGTCAGTGTCACCGCATCATTCTCGGTGATACGGGTCTCCACGAACAATACTATAGGCACGATAAAGCTGCTCCACCAATACCACCAGTGCGATCTCATGCTGGAGTGTAAAGGAAGATAGATTCCAGCATTCATTCGCCGACTCACGAAACGCCCCAGAGTGACCATTTGCCCCACCAATGATCAGACTCACCCGCTTGGTTCCAGATAAATCATGATTCTCAATCCAGCGCGCAAGCTCTACACTCCGGAGCGCTTTACCACGCTCATCCAGAACAACTCGCAAACTGTTCGTGCTGGCCTGAAGCAGTTGGGTTTCTACCTGTTCACGTGGCCCCTCCTTCACGATCACATGCTCCACGCGGACAGACCTTTTCAGCCGCCTCATATAGTCTTCCAAAGCCGTCCGAGCCCAAGGAAGCGCAGGTTTGCCAACTGTAATAATTTTCCAGTGCATCCATGACTTTTGGAGGAGAAAAGACCATAACGCCACATCTGATAAATATAGATTTAGTGGATAATAAAGCTGATCAAGCTACTTCCTATAGTCATTGTTGTTGCAAAAACAAAAAAGTTCACTAAAATGGGAGCGCGAAATTAAAAATTCGATTCTCATGAACTCACCTCAAGCGCTTATTCGTCTGCCACTTCTCGGTTTCACCGTCATGGCCGTTGCTTCCTGCTCGTTGCCTCCCCGCGAAGCATGGAACCAAATCCAGAGCCGCGGATTGATTAGCTACTACATGAATTCCGGTGCTCCGCTGGGTAGTTCGACCTCATCTCATCAAGCTCAAGCCACGAAAACGGCCCCCAGCCTGACAAAACGGACCTTGCAGCAGCCGGTCAATACACCACCGCCCTCACAGATTTCCGGCGACCTGCCTGTGGCACGCGTTGTCTCAGATCTTCCTGGCTATGTTCGCACTCCTTACACAACTCCAGGACGTCTCGTCGATGTCCGCGGGATGAGCCCAGGCTCCAAAGTCGTGTGCCCTTACACCCAGAAGCCATTCATTGTGCCAAGCGGTTTGGGGGACAGTGCGCCACGTGTCGCGGCTGCTCCGAAGCCTCGTATCCGCACCATGCCTCGCGCCGACCAGACTCCTGAACCACAGCTTCAGAGCGAGCCAAGACCCGCACCAGCACCAAGTGTAAAGCCAAATACCAATGTGGCAGCCATTACCCAGCCATCGCCGGAACCTAAGCTTGAACCCACTCCAGCTCCTGCCACGGCCCCAGCATCTGATCTGCCCTATGGCAGCGCAATCCCTGGTCGTGCAGGTTTCGTCAACAGCCCTTATGCTGCCAAGCACCAGCTCGTTGATGTCACAGGCCTGCCAACAGGCATGGAAGTAAAATGCCCCTACACCGGTAAGCTCTTCCGAGTGCCGCCGCAGTAGTCCACCCTTTGATTTACGCCCCGCTTCGATCTTTTTCGGAGCGGGGCTTTTTTGTGGAGCGGCACTCAAGGCGAATTCATCCCAAAATTTGTCTGCCGACACGCGCCTAGCCTTATGTAAACTAAGACTTTCAATCACCCAGCCATGAATCGTGCTCTGATCAGCCTTCTCTTCATCCTCGGACTTTATTCGTTCTCCCGGACTATCGCCAAAGAACTTACCGGCACCTACCTCCCCACGACGAACGAATGCCCCTCGCCCGAGGAAGCGCGGAAGAAAATGACCGTGCCGGAAGGCTACGAGGTCCGCTGCTTCGCGCATGAGCCGATGGTGCAAAATCCCGTCGCCATGACTTGGGATCATCGTGGCCGCTTGTGGGTCGTGGAGGCTTATGAATACCCGAATGGCTCCCCGCATCCCGCGCCCTTCGGTGGCGAGGCGAAGGATGACCAATACCATCCGCTGCCGAAACTCGGCGACAAGATCCCCCGCGACCGCGTCATCATCCTCGAAGACACCGACAACAACGGCGAGGCCGACAAACGCACCGTTTTCGTCGAGGGCCTCAATCTCGCCTCTGCAATCCTCTGCGGCGACGACGGCATCTACATCGGCCAGCAGCCTCACCTCCTTCACTTCCGCGATGCCGATGGCGACGACAAACCGGACGCGTGGCGTGTCGTGCTCACCGGTTTCGGTCGCGAAGACACGCACGAGCTCGTGAACAGCTTCACCTGGGGCCCCGATGGCTGGCTTTACATGACGCACGGCGTTTTCACGAACAGCAAAGTCCGCCGCCCCGGCCAGCCGGAGAGCGAGGGGTTTAAGTTTGATGCGGGCATTGGCCGGGCGAGGCCAGTCCGAAGTATAGCGGGCACTCCTGCCCGCAAAGAAGGGCAGGCAGGAATGCCTGCCTCACCCTCCTGGGAATTCGAAGTCTTCGCCGATGGCACCAGCAATCCCTGGGGCTGCGACTACGACGCCGCGGGCAATTTCTTCGTCAGCGCCTGCGTCATCGACCACTTCTTCCACATGGCCCCCGGCGGCATCTACGTCCGCCAAGGCGGAGCGCCGGAGAATCCGTATGCGTATGAGCTGCTTCCCAGCATCGTGAAGCACAAACACTTTCGCGCCGCCTATGCCGGCGTGCAGATTTATCAAGGCGGCCGCTATCCCGCCGACACGCACGGTCACGCCTTCATCGGCAACATCCACGACAACGCCATCCACGAGGAAGTGCTCACGCCCGTCGGTGCCACCTTCAAATGCGAGCCGCGTCGCGACTTCCTCCGCGCCAACGACGGCTGGTTCCGCCCCGTCAGCACCCAGACCGGCCCCGACGGCTTCCTCTGGATCATGGACTGGTGCGACAAGTATCCCTGCTACCAGAACGCCAAGGCGAATCCCGAAGGCGTGGACCGCGAGCGTGGCCGCATCTGGCGCGTCGTTCATACAGGAGCGCGGACGCCCTCGTCCGCCAAAACCAACGACTCCAAAGCGGACGAGGGCGTCCGCACTCCGTCGAACCTCGACCTCAAAAAGCTCCCCACCGCCTACCTCGTCAAAACTCTGGAGCATCCCAACAACTGGATGCGCCGGATGGCGAGAAGGATGCTGGTGGAGAGGAATGACCAAGAGGCAACTCTGCAAGAGATCACTCGATTACCAGTTAGCGTTTCCTCACATGCCAATTTCGAGTGTGCTTGGACCTTGCACGGCATGGATGCAACGAGTGCTTCTCTACTCGACAAACTAGCCACCAACCCTGATCCCAACCTTCAGGCATGGGCGGCGCGATTTACGGGCGAAAAATGGCGGGTAAAGCTGATGCACCGTCCTTCTGAAATCGGAGCGCCTTATCTCGACGAGCTAAGCTTTGGAGATGAAACTCTTTCAAAGGCACGATCACGATTGGGAATACTGGCAAAGTCGTCCAATCTAGGTGTTCGCCATGCAGTGGCAGTAGCCTTGCGTCAGTTTTCGGGTGGCTGTCTCACGGTGAATCGCCCCACCAAAGTCTCGCGTGAGGCTCGTCACGGAATCGGAATTATCGAAGGGCTGGCGGTTTCCATCGCCCGCGATTCCTGGATTGAGGGCGGCCCGCCACCAAATGTTGACCCTGTAAATCCAAATGACTTCCCCTCTGGAAAAACCGTTAGCCGCGCTGCGGCAGACCAACTTGTCTCCTTCGCTGTCTGGCAAGCGTTGGAGCCGCTAACTACTGAACATGGTCCTGGAATCGCTTTGCGCGGACTGGCGCACCTCGGCGGCAAACACCCGGCATTCAATTTTGCCGTCCAACGGCTTTGCCGACGGGTCTCTGATGAGGCGAATCCCAAAAAGCTGTTCAGTCTTTTGGAATCTCTTCATGTGGCACGGCCTGAGCCAGAATTGCTGGCTTCATGTCTGGCAAGTCTAGCGACAAGTCAGAACGCCAGAGTGACACGGCCCGAGGGGGATGTTACCGAAATGCTCAGCGACTGGTGCACCTACGCCAATACCGACGTACGGAAGCATGCGCAGACGCTCGCGGTGCTGTGGGGCGATGAGGCGGCGGTGAAGGAGATGATCGTCGCTTTGCAAGATGCCTCGAAGCCGGAAAAGGACCGCATCGCGGTGCTGCAATCGCTGCGGAAGGTGAAGACAGATGCGGTGATGGAAGGGCTGAAGCCGTTGCTGGCTCCGGGCACGTCCACCACGCTCGGTGTGGCGGCGATTCGAGCGGCGGCGGACCTCGGGGGCGATGATTTCATCCCGGCGCTGCTCACGCAGTCCGCGTCGAAGGATTTCAATCTGCGCATCGCGGCCATCGAGGCACTCTCGAGTCGCGAGACCTGGACGAAAGCCCTGCTGAATGCCATTGCGGAGCAAAAAGTGCCTGCCAGCGGTTTCCCGGCTCCAGTGAGGCGTGCCTTGGCGACAAGCAAGGACAAGGCGATTCGTGATCTCGCCTTCAAAGTGCTCGGTGCCTGGCAGGACTCGTCGGACGATGTGAAATCGCTCATCGCGCAGAAGAAGCAGGCTTGTTTGACCGGTGAGCCTGACCTGGCGAACGGCAAACTCATGTTCACTGCGACATGCATGGTCTGCCACGAATTCCACGGCGGCGGGCAGAAGGTTGGGCCGGATTTGATCGGCAGTGGCCGCAGCAACCTTGATGCGCTGTTGGCGAACGTGATCGATCCGAATCAGATCATCGGCAACGGCTACGAGAACTTCACCGTGAGCACGAAGGATGGTCGCACGCTCGCAGGACGTGTGGTGGAAGACACGCCGGGCCATGTGAAGCTGCTCGGGGCCGGTGGTGCCTCACAGGTGGTGCCGCGTGATCAGATCGCCACGCTCACGAACACGAAGCAGAGCCTGATGCCGATGGGATTTGGCGGTTTGCCCGATGCGGCCTTCCGAGACCTCATCTGGTATATTTTGGCTCCGCCGGAAGAAGGGCCGCTCACGCCGGAAAAGAAGAAACTGCTCATCCAAGGCGTCGAAGTGCCTGAAACGGCCTCACAGCCGAAAAAGACCAACTGGCGGGCCATCGACTGGGAGAGCGTGAGCCTGTGGAATCCCGATTGGAAGGTGAACGCGCCCGATTTCGAGCGCACCCCGGTCAAACTCGCCGAATACCACGGCAAAACGAACGTGCTGCTCATGCATCCGTTCACGGATAAAAAGACGCCTGCGAGCTTTGAACGCCAACTGAAACTCGAGAAGACGAAATTGAAGTTCAACGTGGCGGCAGATGATCGCGGTGATTGGGTGGTCAAGGTTTTGGTCAACGGTCAGGAGGTCAAGGCCGTGACGGTGGACCATGAGAAGCCGCGCTGGAAAACCGTGGAGGTCGATCTGGCGAAGTGGAAGGGCCAGGAGGTCACCCTCCGCCTCGAAGGCCACGCCAGCGACTGGGCCTGGGAGTTTGGCTACTGGCAAGGGATCACGCTGGAGTAAGCAAAGTGGTCCGCACAGTCCTCTGTGCGGAAAGATTGCCGCTGATTCGGGACCGCACAGAGGACTGTGCGGTCCACTTTCTGCATCACTCCAACCTCGAAAGCTCGCTCACGCGGAAGACGCCATTCAGAAGCTGCATATTGTCACGCTCTACGCGCAGGGCGTCTAGGTGCAGGATGAAGGGAAACTCACGCAGCTTCAGGATGTGCAGGCCGTCTTTGGGTTCCTTCAAGGCGGCAGCCACATCGGCGAGTTCGGTGATCTTTTTCCCGTTGACTTCTTCGACGACCTGACCGCTCATGCGCTCGTAGCCTTGAGTGCTGGCCGTGGGGAGAACGGCACCGATAAAGACTACCTTTTTGCGGCCTTCCTTTTCAAATTCATCGGGATTGGAGGCGATGCGCTGGAGACGCAGGAGCGCGCCGCCGCGTTGTTCAGCGCCAAAGGAGTTCAGATAGGCAGAGGTGAGTTCCTGGAAAAGCACGCCGCCACTGAGCACATACTTCGGTCCCTTATCGAAGAGATAAGGCCGCACGAGGTAGTCATCGGGCTGCTTGCGGGTGAGCTTGCTCTTGAGCACGACTTCCTTGCCATCGCGGATCACTTTCATTTCCACATCGTCACCGACGAAGGACTTTCCGCGCACGAGATGACTGGCGCTCACGGCACCGAATTGCGGGTCCTGATAGTCGCCGCGGGA
The DNA here is from genome assembly GCA_021151605.1 of Verrucomicrobiaceae bacterium. Lineage (GTDB taxonomy): Bacteria > Verrucomicrobiota > Verrucomicrobiia > Verrucomicrobiales > Verrucomicrobiaceae > Prosthecobacter. Next base: position 21,702 of record JAGKWZ010000015.1, on the reverse strand, counting down.
GTCGATGCTGAAGCCATTGATGGAGGTCAGGATGTCGCCAGGCTTCACGCCAGCTTGATCTGAAGAGCCACCTTTCATGACTTTGCTGATGAAGACGCCGGGTGCGTTTTCCTTGAGGCCGAGATACTCGCGGAACTGCTCATCCAGCGTGACCTGAAACTCGATGCCGAGCGAGGGGAAGCCATCGTACTTGCCATCCGCCACATCTTTGAGGAAGTGCTGGATTATGGGTGCGGGGAGAAGCGTGGCGACCTGGTTCTTCGAGTCATAGCGCAGCAGAAGAGCGGCGAGTTTGCCACCTTTCACAATGGGGAGCGTGAAGCTGTTCGACTCACTGCGGATGATGCCGGTGGCTTCATAGACGAGGAAGGCGGCGTTATCGACGATGTAGCCCTGCGTCATGACTTTGCTGATGCGCATGGGGGTGACGATGAGGTCGCCGACACGACCCGCCTGCCAGACGGAAAGTGAGTCGCCAATGCGAGCCGAGGTGTCCACCTGCACGCCGGTGAGGCCGGTGAAGAAGGATTTCTCCTTGGCTGGCGAGTTCGGTGCCAGAAGGGCGAGATTTGCCTCATAATCGACGGCCTCGACTTTGGCGGGGATCTTCTGGCCGCTCTCTGGCAGTTCGAGTTCGATGTAGTTCGCATCCGCCACCATCTGCGCCGTGACGAGCACACGGTTGTTTGGCAGCACGACACCGAGACCTCGACGTCCACCAGCGCTTTCCTTCTGCCATGGGATCTGGACGTTGTAGTTCTGGTAGGTGACGTTGACCTTGAGCAGCGAATTGGTGTTAATCACCGCCTGAGGAAGCTGCGGTGGACGAATAATATTGCCAATGGGCTTGCGAATGGACGGCTGACCTGGTGCCAATGGTGTAGGCCTAATGGTGGCATCCTTCTTGTCAGGAGCCTGGGCAAAGGCGAGTCCGGTGCTGAGAACGAAAGCGAGTGTAGGGAGGGTCTTCATGGCGGGCAAATGTTGGGATCGTGGTGGTTTTGCCATGTCGGGTTATTCGTTGCCGAGATAGGAGTCCTCTGGGATGCCATAGGTCTGCATGATGCGGGGATGGGCGGCTTCGGCGAGGTCACGCTTCAGCACGAGCGGGCGGCCTTTTTCCAGCAGCTTGATGACGACGAAGTCCTTCTTTTCGCCTTCCTTCTTGAGGGCTTCGGCCACGTCCTGGAGGTTGCGGATTTTCACGCCATTGATCTCATCAATGATGCTCTGCGCGTAAACGCTGAGGTGAGTGTTTACTTCGTCTGAGAGCACGGAGGTCAGCATGATGGGCTCGGGCCGCTCGACGTAGAGTTTGTCCGTGAGGTAGTTATCGAAAAGATAATTCGCCACAGGGTCACGGACTTGGTGGGCATCCATGAGATTGCGATCCAGGGGCTGGAAGACGAGCCCTGCATAGACGATGTAGCGCGGGCGCTGATTGTACTGCGAGCCGAGACGTACATAGGGATCGAAGCGCTTCAGCTCGATCTCCTTCTCCTGCTTTTTGCCATCACGCATGAACGAGAGCTTCAGTTTGTCTCCGGCGAACTTGCGCTCGACGACTTCGTTCATGTCCATCAGTTCGCCTTCGAAGCGAATGAGCCCGTTATTCAGCACGGGATTCTCATCCATGGCGAGCAGGACATCACCGCGCTTTAAAACACCTGCACCGCTACCTGCGGGCTCGACATCGGCAATCATCACTCCGATGCCGTCATCGCCGATGCCAAGTGCCTTCTTTTGAGCTGCGTTTTCGACCGCAAAGTCAGTGATGGCGAGGTCCACATAGTGATCGTATTTGCCATCACCGACATCTTTGAGGAAGCGCTGGATGACGGGCACGGGGATGATGTAGCCGACATTCTGCGCCACGCTGCCGCTGAAGCCCTGGAAGGCCACGCCGACGACTTTGCCGCTTTGCAGCACGGGGCCGCCGGAGTTGCCGGGATTGATGGCCGCATCGACCTGGATGGAGAGATGCGAGTCCACACCGCTGTGACTGAAGGTGCGGAAGTCGATACGCGAGACGACACCGCGCGTGACGGAGATGCGGTCTCCACCAATGGGATAACCTACGGCGATGACTTCCGTGTTGAGCTTTGGAATGCCGCCGAAGGTGAGCTGCTTCAGCTTCTCAAAGGGGGCACCGTCTTCGGCTTCGATGATTGCGAGGTCACAGTCATGCGCGACGTGGACGATGCGCGCGGGATGCGGCTGTGGGTCATTCGTGGTGCGGATCACGATCTTCGTCGCATTGCTGACGACGTGAGCATTGGTCAGGAAGCGGTTTTTGCCGATGAGGAAACCGGTGCCGCTGCCGCCTGATGGCTGCCCGGCATTCCACGGCTCGCGGAAGTCGGGAAAGAGAACGGACACATCGATATTCACGATGCCCTCCCACTCGCCCGAGTTCATGTCGATGGCCTGGCTGGCGTTTGGCGCTTCCTGGCTGCGGGCGGTTGGATTCAAACAAAGCCCACAGAGCAGGGCGAGGACGGGCAGGAGGTGGCGGGGATTCATGATTTCGGGTTCTCGTGACAGGAAAGATACGCAGCGGCGCGCGACTATGACAAGAGCTTCGTCAAAACGTTGGGCTTTCGCGGAGGGAGGCTTGCATTCAACGCCACCCGCCCGACAGTTCACGCCGCCAACCTCACTCTCGTTTCTTTTTCCCACCCACATGCCCGACTGGCTCGCTGTCATCATCCTCGGAATCATCGAAGGAGTCACTGAATTCCTGCCTATCTCCTCCACGGGGCACCTGCTCATCCCTCAAAACCTGGGCTGGCTGCCAAAGCAGGGGGATCTCTTTGACGTCGTGATCCAAAGCGGAGCCGTGTTGGCCGTTTTGGCTGTCTTTACGAAGCGGGTGAAGCATCTCCTCACCACGCTGGGAGACCGCACGACGCAGGATTACCTCATGAAGCTCGGAGCGGCTTTTATGATCACTGCGGCCGGTGGTCTCGTGATCAAAAAGCTCGACATCGAGCTGCCGGAGACCATCGCCCCTGTGGCCTGGGCCACGCTCATCGGCGGCATTATCATCCTCATCCTGGAGCGTCTGTATCGTGGCAAGACAGGCATTGCTGAGATTACTTGGACCGTCGTGGTCGCGGTGGCTGTGGCTCAATTGATAGCCGCCGTGTTTCCCGGCACGTCGCGTTCGGGTGCTAGTATCCTGATGGCCATGGCCTTCGGCATCGCGAGACCTGCGGCGACAGAATTTTCCTTCCTCCTCGGCATACCCACGCTGATGGCAGCGGGTGGGCTGAAGATCGTCTCCGCCTTCCTGGATGGCGAGGCAGCTCATCAAAACTGGGGATTGATCGCGCTGGGCACTCTCGTCTCCGCGATCTCGGCCTTCGTCGTCGTAAAGTGGCTCATCCACTTCGTGCAGAGTCACACCTTTGTCGGCTTTGCGTGGTATCGCATCGTGCTCGGTGTGGTGCTGCTCATCCTGGCTTCTACTTACGGTCACTGAATCCATGCTCGACTACGCACGCGGCTACTTCCGCCGGACCGTCTTTAAGACCATCCGCTTTCTCAAGCATCCTCGGAAGCTGAAGCACAGCGGCATCATGCGCTGGTTTGCCCTGCACTTTCTGAACAAGCGCGTCTGGAAGCCCACCCAGCATACCTTTGCCGGAGGTATGGCGGTAGGCACCTTCATCACACTGCAACTGCTGCCCATTCAGATGCCCTCGGCGACCATCGTCTCGGCCATCTTTAGGGTAAACATCCCCATCGCCATCGTCATGTGCTGGGCGAGCAACCCCTTCACACTCGCCCTGCTCGTGCCCTTGGAATACAAGATCGGCAAATGGGCGCTAAGTTGGCTTACCAACGTGCCCACGACTCCCTTTCCCACGGAGCTGCCTGGAGATGTCGCTGGCATGTGGCTAGCGCTCAAAGAGCACGCGCCAGTGATGCTCTTCGGCGGTGTCGTGCTGGGGGCTCTTTTGGCACCCATCTCGTATGCGGCCACTTACCTGAGCTGGGGCTGGCTGGAGCAGTGGAATCACCGCCGCAAGGAGCCCGTTCTCCCTTTTGGGAAAGATCAAGACGGCCTCTGATGGCTCACCGCACGCGTGTCTGAAACGTGCGCGAGTGCTTCTGAGATGGCACATTCACCGTGTAGCTCTTCGCATCCGCACTGACGCTGCAGTGAATGTGCTGCGCGGTGCATCCATCAGCGAGATCTCCATGATTGGCGATGTAGGTTTTGTCTGCCGTGTTCTCATGATCCTCGCGGACGTTCTCGTGAACCTGATACATGGCCTGGATCGTCGGCGTCGATTTTAGCGAATCCATCGCAGATTTGCTGGTGCCTTTCCTGGGGCCGTTGTTCATCACGGAAACGGTCGGCTGGAGGCTCTGAATGAGCATGGGATTGTTGCTCACATCGAGGCCGTGATGGTTGACTTGATACAGATCCACCGTGCCGACGAGATTGAAAGGCGAGACCAGTTTCTCCTCCGCATTCCAGGTCAGATCACCGCCGTCAAAAAAGCGGAAGCCGCCGAAGTCGAGCACCAGCACGACGCTGTTCGCGTTATCGCTTGGATCAGGTGCCTTGGGCGGCACAGAGCCTTTCAGCGGATTCTCTGGCTGATCAGGATATGGGGGGATGAACTTCTGATTCGCGCCCAGACACTTGAGCGAGATTTTGGGACTGCCTTCCGCCTGCTTCAAAGGCACCACGTCACCCGCAGCGAGCGTCACCCGCTTCTCCACCTTGGCATCGCGATACGGCCGGCTTGCCAGCGTCCAGCGCAGGTCTTGCGGTTTGCCATCTGGGCTGCCTTCAGGGATGCCTTTATCATAAAGAGTGCCCACGGGCATCAGCGTCGCCAGTTCCGCCAGCCCACCAAAGTGATCTCCATGAAAGTGCGTGATGACGACATTGTCGATGCGCTTCAGTCCTGCGATCTCCGTCGCCACTTTCTGGATGCGCTGAGGATCACGACCACCAGGATTACCGGTGTCCACGAGCACGGATTCACCTTCCGGCGTCACGATCAACGTCGAGCCACCGCCCTCCGAGTCGATCCAATAGATATCGAGTGTCTTCTCACGTGCAGAAGCAGCGAGCGAGATGGCAAAGAAGGTGGCGAGGATGGCTTTCATTCAAATGAGCCGGCATAAACGCCACGCAGAACCGACTTCATTCCACCTTCGCACCCATCCCATCCACGGGCTGCTCAATGAAGACGCGATCCTTTCCGACAAGCCGGATCAAATCCGGCAGGTCGTAGTGGCTCAGGACGCCATGGATCATGTTCACGGTCTGGTCGAAGGTCTCTCCCTCGCCAACAAGGGACTCGTAGCTGGTGATCATGCGGCGCAGCGTGATCTTGGTGAAATCATCGGGTTCCAATGCAGCCGCATGGAGACCGGGGATCGCGGCCTCGCCGGTCGCGATGAGGCTCACCGTTCCCGCTTTGGTTTTCAAATATCGTGCCCAGCTCCGCACATCATCCGCACGCATGCCGACAAAGCTTTTGCCCATGAGGTAGGCAGTGATGATTTCGAGGTTGTCGCGACCGAACCGGCCTGCGCCGAAGGATTTGCGGCGCAGACCGGTTTCTGTCTCGCCGATGCCGCGCAGTTCGGCGGCGAGGACGAGGTTTCCGGCCTTCACAAACTGCTCGATGGCGTCGGAGTCCGCTTTCAGGCTCTCGCCATGCAGGTAGAGGATGGCCTGGCCATTGGGTTTGTCTGGCGTGTAAAGCAGCGCGGGCAGTTGGAAGGCGTTTTCGACCTTCAAAGCCAGTTTTTCGATACTGAAGCCCTCGCGGGCGATTTTGCCGATGCTTTCGACTTGGGGCTCCGCGATCGTTTCGGAGGCTCCGATGGTCTCAAGGATGGTTTTGGGCCCCAAACCGCTCTCGCGGGTCTTCTTGAGCTTCGCGGCGGTTTCCGCGTTGATTTGAAACACACTGCGCTCGCCCGGTAGCAACCTCACCTGGCCTTTCGGTGTGCATTGGAGCTGCTCGGGCGTCCAGTCTGGTTTCGATAAATCGCGGAGCTGGTTGTCATCGAACGAATCCGGTAGCTTTTCGATCTCTCGCACGACGATGTCCTTGCTGAGAAGATGCCGCGCCATGAATCGCGTCACCGCCTCGCGGAGTTGCAGCGTGAAGCCGTGCGGAGCATCCGGTGCGGCGAGGTCGATCATGTCAGGATGGCCGATTCGCGAATAGAAGCGTTTGGCGTCGCGAAACAGCTCCCAGGTGCCGCCGAAGTCGAAGGTGACATCCCGCGTACCCGCGCAGATGAGCGTGGGCTTCGGTGCGCGCATAATGCAGTAGTCCGCCTCGTCCATGCCGAAGGCGATCTGCCCGGCGATGTTCTGCTCGCCATCCTGAGGGCCTTTGGTCTCGATGAGCTTTTTGAAGGTGGTGAGGTAGCAGCCGGGTGCCGCGGCGAGGATGCGATCATCCAGCGCCATCAGATACGCGGTCTCCGTGCCGCCGCCGCTGTTTCCCGTACAGCCGATTTTGTCCGCGAGGATGTCCTTACGGCTTTGCAGGTAGTCGATGACACGCATGCCGTCCCAGATGCGGAACTGCGCCGCGTTTGCGCCGATCAAAGCGCTGCTGATGCCCGTCATCGTGTGCTCCGTGGTGCACATGAGGCGCACATTCGGATGCGGCACTTTCACATGCGGCGCATCGTCGAAAACGGCGCGTTCCTTTGCCAGATCGAGCATCTGATAGCGCTCGCCCTGCCCGATGGGATCGTAGCACATCGCCGCCATGCCGTGGCGGGCCAGCAGCATGCAGATGAGTTGATACTGCCCCACCGCCTTCCCCTCATGACTGTGCCCGCACGACACCAGCACCGCAGGCCACGGCGGCGGCGTGTCTGGCAGGTAAAGGTTCGCCGTGAGATGAAACGCAGGCCGCGTCTCCAGGATGATGTTCTCCACGCGATAACCTTTGCCCTTCAGCGTGCCGGTGATCTGCGGATTCAGCGGCGTGCGTTCTGGCAGCCCGCCGATGCGTTCAAGAAAGAACGCCCGCCGCTCCTCCTGCCATGCTTTGCACGCCTTCTCGCTCTTGATCATCACCTCAAACGCCGTGTTGCGGTTGTCACACAGCTCATTGAACTCACGCACAAGCCATCCCTCAAACGCCTCCGCCGGTTTCGATGCCGAATCGAGCACGGTGAGTTCATCCGCAGCCATCGCGGAGCTGAGAGCGAGAAGGAGAAGCAGGTATTTCATGCACAAATGAGATGTTCCCAACTACGTGTCGCACAGGGGGGCTTCCATCAAAGTCACACCAGCAAAGCCCGGAGGGCCCGTTGAGTTGCGAGGCTTTTTCCGAGCACATCGCATAAATCGTCCGGGCCTGCTCATGACACGGTGTTCGCCTTCAGCACGCGCAGCATATTACCACCGAGCACCTGTCGGATCGCATCATCGCTGTGTCCGCGCATGATCATGCCGAGGGTAAAGAGCGGCCAGTTGCTCCAGGCGATGCTTTGCTCGGCCTCCAGCGACGTGACGTAATCATCCTTCGGCCAAAGGTGCTCCCACTTGTCAGCGGGCCCACCGGGTGCCTTCAGGAGCTTGGCGCGCTCTTCTTTATCATAGCGTGAGGTGTAGGCCACATCGCAGCCGATGCCCGCGTGCTTCACCCCGAACTTTTTGATCATGTGATCGAGGTGATCCATCAGCGCAGTGATGTCGCCTTTGCCGCCCAGGAAACGCGAGATGCAGCAGATGCCCACGAGTCCGTCTGTGTCGCAGATGGCTTTGATCGTGTCGTCCGGCTTGCCACGGAAGTGCTTGTACAAAGACGCGCAGGTCGTGTGACTCGCCACCATCGGTTTCGATGAGGCTTTCGCGGCATCGTAGGCCGTCTTCCAGCCGCTGTGAGCGGTGTCCACGATGACGCCAATCTTGTTCATCTCAGCGACCGCCGCATGACCAAAGTCACTTAGCCCGCCGTCATGCGGCTCCCCTGCCCCGTCGCCGATGGGGTTCCGCCGGTTGTAGGTCAGATGCATCATGCGCGTGCCCAGCTCGTGGAAGATGCGCACGAAGCGCAGCTCATCCTTCACGCTCTCCCAGTCCATCATCAGCGGCACGCCATTCGTCGTGAAGCACAGACCCACATTCCCGGCCTTCTTCAAAGCCACGACCTCCTCCGCCGTGACCACTTTGGAGAGTGCTGGCTTCATCAAGTCGGTGGCCTTGGTGAAGTGCGCGAGACGCTTGATCAACCGCATCGGGTCGCTGCCTTCTTCGCCGGTGTTTTGGAAGATGCAGGTAACGCCAGCAGCATGAAAGGCATCGAGAAACTCCTTCCGCTCGCGCTCGTTCGTCGCGTTGCGGTTCATCGAGATCGACTCGCGGAGATCGGCGATCTCTGCGGCTGAAGAGCCCGACTTGATGGCCTCGTTCATCGCCTCCGCGTCTATCGCGCAGCGCGGGGCGAAGCCGTAGCTCTCAAACACCACCGAGCCGAAGTGCAACTCCCACGCGTGCTCGATCTGCGCCTGCGTGGGCTTCAGCAGGTTGATCGCGATCTCGCGGGGCTTGTCGATAGCCGGATTGCCAGTGACCCACAGCTTCTTCGCCTCTTGAGACCGAACGTGGAGGTGGAAGCTGCTGGCGAGAGCGGTCAGCGGCAGTGATTTGATCAAATGACGACGGTTCATGAAGATGGTGGAGGTGTTATTTGATGGCACGCTTCAGCAGGTTCGCGGTGATTTGCTGCACGCGTTTGTCAGTGCCATGTGGACGTGAGTAGTGGCTCCACACCGGCATGTGACCGGGCGGTTTGCTCAGGCCCTGCGCCCACCAGATGGTCGAGGCATTGAAGATAAAATTTCCCTTCGGCCCATCAAAGATGACCGCCTCCCAATGCTGCGGATTACGCCCGCCCTGGAAGGCCGTGCCACCGGCCACAATCTCCAGCCCAGGCAGGTCTCGCGGTGCATCGCCGTGGTATTCCCATCCAATCATGCCGGGGATCGAGTCGCCCATCTTCATGCCCGTGCCTTCAAAGATCCAGTGCTCAGGCTTCGAGCAGACCCAGTCGCCGCCACCATTCACGGGGTCGATGTTCCGCACGCCCATCAGGTAACCTTCATCGGGCCCGCGATGCGGATACGGCCCGTAGTCCTTCTCGCGATCAACCGCATACTTGTAGTCGCCCCCATACGGCCCACCACGGAAGATGCGGCGGTTTGGAGCGCCCTGTGCATTCGGTGAAAACGGCGTCACCCAGCACACCGAGTTGCCAGAGAGGAAGAGCAGGTTCACGCCCGCGTCCTTCATCTTCTCCACGCTCTGGTATTGGCGGATGTCCCAGTATTCATCGTGACCCACACTGATGAAGGCCTTGCACTTCAAGCCATGATCCGGCGTGATCATGTCCACGTTCGAGCAGTAGCTCACATCGTAGCCCTGCTGCTCCAGCCAGAAGCCCATCGGGAACTCAAAGCACAGCCACTCCCCGCTGCCCACCGACTGCGGGTTCTCATAGATCTGCGCATACTTCGCATACGGCCGGTCGAAGCTCACATCCGCCGACGAGCCCTGGTTACCCTTCGGGTCTGTGTACAGCGAGTAGTCATCCGGCCACTTGTTGTAGGCCTGCCAGGTGTTGTCACTGCACTGCAAAAGGATGTCCGCCGGGCGCTCGTCGGTCACGATGAAGACCACGTAGCTTTGCCAATAGGGTTCATCGCTCGTAGTTCGGGCTTCAGCCCGTTCTGGGGTCGTCGTTTCTCCAGACGGGCTAAAGCCCGGACTACGAACACCCGGAAGCGTCGTCAGCCTGCCGAGATACACCCCGCTCACCCAATCGCTCGGGATCGTGAAGGAGGCGCTCTTCTCCCACTGGCACTCGCGCAGACGCTTCTCGCCCACAGGCGGCGTCGGCTGCTCCTTGGCCTCAAATGGCCCCAGCTCCGTCATTAAGCGGGCGCCTTTGCCTCCGTAATAGCCCGTGCGGAAGATCTCGATCTTGAATTTCGCCGCCGGTTTCGCGCTCACGTAGAAGTCCAGCACCTCCCCGGCCTTCACGGACTGGCGCGAGCAGTAGCCCTCGATCACCGCGGACCGATACGCGCTGCCATCCGGCTTCATCCGCGTGAGTTGCCAGTCATTCGATCCCGGCAGGGAGTTCTCTTTTTGAATCAAGTTCATGCCTGAGAGTAAGCTCTGCGGGGGGCGCTCCTTTCTTCGACATCCTGGCTATCTCTCTTCCGATGAATTCGACGCGCTCTGAATTTTCACTGGCAGCATGCATGTTCTGCATTAATGAGGCTTCGCTATGCTTACCGGAATGTTCATTGCTGCCTTTTTCCTCCTCCTCGGAGTCGTCGTCTTCACCTTCCTCCAGAAGGCCTGAGGACCTCAATCGTCGCCATCGGCGCGGGAAATCCCCTGATAAAGCTCCGGGAATCGGCGCTCCAATGATCTTGGTGTAATATGGCCAATAAGTTGAGCCGTGCTCCACTCAGCTAGTCCCCAATACTCAGTGGGTAACGCGATCAGCACGCTGCTACAGGTAGGCATCTTTGCCACGTGGGCACGAGCTAGAATATTCTCGGCAAATTCATGCATTCCTGGATTGTGCCCGAAAATGACCACGTGCTGCCAGCTTTCGTCCAAGTCGCGCGCCACCGTGAGGATTTGTCCAGCTTCGGCTAGGTAGAGACGAGAGTCCAAGACCAAGCTCTCATTCGGGAGAGCCATAACTTCCCTCATGATCTGCGCAGTGCTCAGAGCCCGGAGGGCTGTACTGCTGACCAATCGATCAGGCTTCGGCAGCAAAGGAGGGCTTTCGCCGCCTCCAAAGTAGGTTTTATGCAAAAAAGCTCCCACTGCAGAGGCGGCCTTTCTGCCGCGATCATTCAACTGCCGGTCATGATCCGCCAAGCCGGGCTGATCCCAGCTGGATTTGGCGTGGCGGATGATGGTGAGATACTTCATCAGGAAAACGAGGCGCGCTTTGTGGCACCGTGAGGGCGGGGTGTCAATCAAGGGGAAGCGCTAGGCATAAATCCTGAAATCAAAGTAGTGTTTACAGCTTTGCACCTTGCCTGAACTTTTATCTCATTATAGATTTTAGAATCGCTAATGATCCTTTGTCTCGAATCTTCCCTCCTCGGCGGCCACCTCTCCAATGAAGTTCCCGGTCTGGTCACCGGTCAGCTTCACTTAGCGGGGCTGGGGAAGGCGGTGCGCGTGGAGCTGGTGGGAAATTTCATGCGCGATATTGCCGGATGCCGGGTGGACTTCCACAACCCGCTTCCCAACGCTGATCTCGACGATGTGGCGTGGATGTCACATGCCCAGATCGGTTTCACCGGAGTGATGACTGCGTCCAACCGCGTTTTGAAGCTACCCCGCCGTAGCCGAGCCGCAGACAACGTCCTCCCTGACCCCACCGGGCTCAAGAACCTGCTCTTCTTCGAATGGTTCAACGAGCAGTCGCAGCGCATCCTCATCCAGTCCTGGCATCTGCAACTGCGCGTCAGCGCCCCACGCTGGCAGCTTAGCGCTGAGGAGGATACCATGCAGTTCCGTCAGGCTCGGGCACGCCGGAAGCATTTCCTGCTTTCCTCGGGTGAGCATGGCGGAAGCAATCTATCTGCTCTCCATGCCCCAGGCATGGCAGACCCATTCGAGCCCACCGAGGTCAATGGCAATCCTCTGGCTGATCTGGGCGAGCCATTACCGAGATCCAACTCCACGGACACCAGCGGCAAACTCTCTCAGGACCCAACCAAGCGTTCCATCGCCCTTGGGCAGGAACTGAGAAGGTTCGAGCGGTTGCTCACACAGACTCATGAAGTGCGGAACCGCCCAGCCGTCGTCCAGCTTCTATCCAATGTGGCAGACCTCTCAGCACATCTCATTCATGTGCTCAAGAAGTTCTCCGCCGTGGAAAAATCCGCCTGGCAATATCTCATCATCGACCTGGAGCAGTCGCTCCCGCTTTTCAGCGCAGCGCTCAATGCCACCGACCGCCTCGTACAGCAGTCAACCACAGGCACTGATAAACAATGGCTCGGCCAAGTGCAGGCAAGTCTGCTGAACATCGAACTGCGCATGCGCGAGCTGCTCGTGCAGCTTCGCTGAGTCAAAGCGACGCCAGCGTCTTGCGTCCGCGATCTTTGGTTTCGGCGTCGTCTTTTTCCGTATTGGGCATGGCGAGTCCTCTTTCGAGGAGCTTTCTCGCCTCCTCCTTCTTCCCCATTTGGGCATAGGTTCGCCCCAGTTCGATGTGATGGATCAGGCGATCAGGACGCAGGGAGGTGGCCTTCTTGAAATACTCCACCGCCTTCTCATTCGAGGCTTCGGGGATGTCGCCATAAACCAGTCGTGCGATGGCCAGCAAAAAGCTGTTGGCTCCAGCGATGCCCTGATGCCAGCGGCCCAGGATATGCCACGCATAGTCGTTTCTCGGATCCAGCTTCGCGGCCTTCTCCGCAGCTTCCTTGATCGGGCGGGAGGCAGCCACCTTCTCTTTGTTTCCCTGGAGCTGCGCCATACGTCCGAGTGAGATGGCGATACCAAGCTGTGCCTCGCAGCTTTTGGGATCGATCTTGACCGCCCTTTCTGAGTAAGACAGGGCCGTTTTAGCGGAGGCCAGCTTCTCCGCCACAGAGGACAGGCTGGTCATGCGGAACACATACTGACGGGCGATCTTCACCAGCAACTCAGCATTCCCCGGCTGCAGCTTCTCTGCAGGCAGGTAATACTTCAGCGCCTCATTCGCCTCATACTTCACGTCATGCACATCCCCCTGGCGGATCAGCGTGACTGCATCCTGAGCTCGCAATGAAGCGCTCAGTGCCAGAAACAAAACGAGCAGCGTTTTCATCAGAGAAAAAATCAGATCGGTTTCACAAAACGGTAGTGGGACACGATCCACTCCTCGCCTCCGTTGTAGCCCCACAGCTCCGCGCAGGACATGTAAAAGATGCGCCAGTAGGCCCACCACTTCACCGCTTGGTCTTCGCCATAGGTCTCGCGGAAGAGCGGCATGATCTCGGTCTTGTTCTCGTCCATTTTCGTCAGCCACGCTTCCGAAGTACGGCTGTAATGCATCCCGCTCACGCACCAGTGATCCTCGATCCGTAGATGATCCTGAAAGTAGATGAGCAGATCATCACTCGGCATCTGGCCGCCGGTGAAAAAGTACTTCGCCATCCAGTCGTTCTCCCCCTGCACCTCGAAGTGATACGCCGTATCCCGATGCGTGAAGATGTGCACAAAGAGTTTCCCGCCCGGCTTCAGCCAGGTCGAGATGCGCCGCAGCAGCTCCTGGTAGTTCTTCATGTGCTCAAACATCTCCACCGACACGCAGCGGTCGAAGATGCCATCGCCCACACCTTCAAAATGGATCATGTTTGCCGTGACGATCGTCAGGTTCTTCAGCCCACGTCTTGCCGCTTCCGCGTCGATGTGCTCCTTCTGAGTGCGTGAATTCGACACACTCGTGATCTGAGCATTGGGGTAATGCTCCGCCATCCAGAGCGAGAGCGAACCCCAGCCGCAGCCAAGCTCTAGAATGCGCTGACCGTCCGCCAGTTCCGCACGTTCGCAGGTCATCTGCAGCATGATCGCCTCGGATTCATCGAAGCTAGTCGTCGGTTCCGGCCAGAAGCCGCTGCTGTATTTAAGATGCTTGCCCAAACAGAGTTGGTAAAAGCGCGTCGGCACTTCGTAGTGTTGCTCATTCGCCTCCGCCGTGGCGATGGCTACCGGACTCGCCTTAAGACCCGCTATGTGCTCCATCAGCGCTGCTTTCTGGGATTCAATGTCGGTCTTGCGATGCTTCTTCAGAGTGGCAGCAAGTCGTTGGCGGATGCCAAAGCGGATCACCGCATCCGGCAGGAGGTCTTTGGCGAGGAGGTCGTTGACGTTCAGCATGAGTTTTGCGGATATGCGGCTGTCCCCGACGAATGGATTCATCGGAGTGCAGAAATAACGCCGCGCCTACCAGCATCGCTGGCCCCTAGTCAATCTTCCACTCTGCGTTCGCTGACTCAGAGTTTCAGCTTGCGCTGCATCGGCATGTCCAACCAACGATGACAGAGAATACCCGAGACAACGGTGAATAGAGCGAGCAAAGTGAGCGGAACATCGCTCATGAGCTGCCAACGCGCTAGCTGGTGCAGCCCGATAAGAAGTATCGGGGTGTGCATCAGGAAGATCGAATACGAAGCATCGCCCAGCATTCGCAGCCAAGGCGGGAGGCTGAGGCTTCGCCCACGCGCCTGCTCCCACAAGACTGAGCCGACAATTAATGCCACGAATGTTCCAGCGAGATACAGCCGCTTTACCAAGGCAATCGGCCGCAGAAGGGTATCGAAAATGAAGGGCAACGCCATCAGTGCTGTCGCCGAGATGGCGAGAAGCGGACGCTGCCAAGCGCGCAAATCCCAGGTTCTCAGTGCAAGTGCAGCGAGCACGCCGGCCATGATCTGGAGATGACTGAGCCGAAGCACAAAAAGGGTTTCCAGGGGCTTCGCATCAGGATTCAGCGCTCCATGAACGATGATCGCAATTATCCAAATTAGGGCGATTCCTAGCACCACCCGCCAACGGGTGCTCATTGCGATGGCGAATATAGCATAAAAGAAAACCTCAAAAGGTATGGTCCAAGCCGCCAAAATGAGCGGATAATTCTCCGTAGGAAGCATTAAATACGAGCAAAGCACTGTCGTGAAATCGAGCGACTCACCGGACCAGCGTCCTGTCGTGGCAGCTGGACTAAGCATGAACAAAAACTTCAGCGTTGTGAGCACAAAGAGCAGTGGATAGAGGCGGAATAGACGCCGCTTAAAGAAGGCCCAGCCAGCGCCGGGCACACCCACACGCTCCCCATACACCCACGTCACCAGGAACCCGCTGAGCACGAAGAAGAAGTCCACGCGAAACTCAAAGGCAGTGAAAAAACCGCCGAGATAGCTCGCACCGAAGCTTCGCTCAGCCGCGGCAGTAAGGTGATGCAACACCACCGCCACCGAGGCGATGGCGCGATAGACATGCAACAGTTCAAGACGCTTGATCATGCGACTGCCAGACCTTCATTCCATCGCTTTACCAAGGCTAATGGGGAACTGCTTTTACGAATTCCGGGCTGAAGTGGCCCGAGATATGGAAAGAAGACAGGGGGAGAGGAATCCATCGAAGGACTCCATGATAGATGCGAAAAAATGTCTTATCAATCACGGGCTGGGAGATATTGAAAGGCATGATGTGCAATTCTTGGCGATGGCATCTCAACTGCCGCGCCTACCAGCATCGCTGGCCTCCAGTCACTCTGCGCATGGACTCTGAGACTGCACTTTTTGAAAGTTCTAAATTAAGTAATCTGCGAAGCTCAGGCTATCGCTTGCAAACACGCGATTTTACGACCGCCGGTGAACCGGATTAGCAATGCACTCGAACTGAATTTGGCATTCCATATAATCCAAATCGTGAAATGCCATCAACTTAACCATTGAAATTGGGCGCATAGTAAAAGACCTCAAACCATTGAAGTAACCCATCATTTATAGGGAGTTGCCTTGCCTTCGCGCCATCTGAGTTAACTCTAATAGTATATCTCTTGTAGTTTATCATTAACGGAATGACCAACAAAGCGATTCAAGACCTCGTCACTTCCGAATATGGGAAAAAAATCTGGTGGCCAATACAGACCGCCAAGCGATTTAATAGGCACCTTTTGAATGCTGGCGAGATGGCCTTGGGCGAGTTTTTGGAGAAACTGCAGAACTTTCACAAACGAATCATGCCAACATACTCCGAGCTAAAGTCCTCGGAGTTTGATTATACTAATCTGGATCGCAATATGCCGCTTCAGTATTGCCGAAGTAATCAGAGAGGGCTTTCTGCCCTAAAACTAGGGCTGACGGAGGGTCCCGGGCAAATAGTTGAAAACGCGGCATGAGAACAAAGTGGCCAAAGCAGCGGACGAAGATGTCTTTTGCGGTTCTTGGCGAATAGCACACCAGAAATGAATATATTATGACAACGTCCTTGTTTCCCTGGAGCTGCCTCGAAGAGGCTTTCCCGTTTTTATTCGCATGGGACGCGGACTCCCAATTAAAACAAGTAGGACCTTCATTGTCATGCGTGGGCAATGTGGAAATTGCCGGGCGGCGGCTGGACGAGGTTTTTGTGCTGGAACATTCGTCGGAGAAAATCTCGGCTGTCTGGCTAGGAAACAATACAGGCCGGCTGATACTGGTCCGCCACCTGGAGACCGGAATGCTGATGCGCGGACAAGTGCTGGTGCAGGAAGATTGGCTAGGCGTTTTTCTCGGCGCGCCATGGCTAACCTCCCCAGATGAGCTGGACCGTCTGGGGCTGAGCCTGACTCACTTTGCCCCTCATGACGCCGCACTGGATGTGTTGTATGTTCTTCAGGCACATCAAACTGCGAACAGGGAGCTATTCGAGATCAATCAAAAACTGCGGGCGAAGGGGAGGCTGCTGATAGAGAAGGAGGCCGAAGCGCGGAAGCTGGCACTGGTAGCCGAGCGCACGGACAATGCTGTCATTCTGGCGGACCGCGAAGGAAAGATCGAATGGGTAAACAAGGCTTTTGAGCGTCTAACCGGCTGGAGGATGGAGGATGTTCTTGGCCAGAAACCCGGCTCCTTTCTGCAGGGATCGCGAACAGATCCCGCCGTCGCCGCAGACATGGGTATGAAGCTGAAGCGTGGTGATGCCTTCCGTACAGAAATCCTGAACTACCGGAAGGATGGCTCCCCTTACTGGGTGGACATCGAAGTTCAGCCGATTTTTTCCGATGACGGCACTCTGACGCATTTCATGGCATTGGAGTCAGACATTTCGGATCAAAAGCGCAACGAGATGTGCCGCAAACTCGAGATGGCAGTTTCCCGCGTGATAACCGAGACACAAAACCTCAATGAGGCCATTCAGTCTCTTCTGCACCTGATGGCTGTTGACCTGGAGTGGTCTCAGGCTGGCTGGTGGTGCCTCGATTCAGTGAGTGAGCAGCTTAAATTGCAGCAATCCTGGCACGCTGAACTGCCAAAGAATTCGGAATTTGTCGAACGAGGTAAAATGATCAATCTCGCCCGAGGAGACGATTTACCGGGCCAGGTCTGGGCCAAAGGGAAAAGTGTGTGGCTGACGAATTTGCAGCAGGAGGAAAATTTCCCAAGGAAGGCGTGCGCCCTTTCTTGCGGACTGATCGCTGGACTTGCTTTTCCGGTCAGTGTGCGCGGCCAGTTTCGCGGCGTATTGGAATTCTTCAGTCAGCACCTGGATTTACCGGACGAGAATCTTTTAGAAACCCTGAACCGCATCGGTGGGCAGGTCGGGATGCTGATCGAGCGTCTGGAGGCCGAAGATGCGCTTCGCCGAAGTGAGAGACTCATGAACAAGGGTCACCGCATCGCCGGTCTCGGCAACTGGACCCTCGAACCAAGCTCAGGAAAGATCGAATGGTCTGACCAGACCTATATCATCTTTGGATACGAGCCCCGCAGTGTGGAGGTGGATCTCGACTTTTGCTGGCGGGCGATCCACCCAGACGATTTAGAAGGTGTGCAAGCGGCGGTGAAAAACACCACTGCCACTGGCGAGGTGATGAACCTGACCTTTCGTCTTCTACGCCCAGATGGCGAGATGCGGTGTGTGCGCTGCACCTCTGAACTGGAACTCACGCACGAAAAGGTGGCCACCGCTCTCATTGGCACCCTGCTCGACATCACGGAACTGGTAAGCGCACAGGACACGCTTCGGGAGACGGAGGAGCGCTGGCAGTTCGCCCTCCAAAACAACGGCCTCGGCGTCTGGGACTGGAATGTCCAGAATGGTTTTGTACTCTACACGGACCCTTTGCAGGAGATGCTAGGCTATGCCGCAGGAGAGTGGCCTCAGCATGTGGACAGTTGGGCCTCGCGCGTGCACCCAGACGACATCGCCATGGTCATGGGCGAGATGAGCAAATACCTGGCTGGCGAGTCAGCAAGTTACATCTGCGAGCACCGCCTGCGCTGCAAGGATGGCTCCTGGAAGTGGGTGCAGGATGTGGGCCGCATCGTCTCCAGAACCAAGGACGGCCAGCCCTTGCGCATGATCGGGACACAGATGGACATCCACATCCGCAAGCAGGCTGAGATGGCCGCCAGCAGCCGTGAATCTCTTCTTAAGAAGATCCAGGGCGCACAGGAGCGTTTCATCGCCACCCCTGACCCTACGCCGGTATTTTCGGATATGCTCGACGTCATTGTCGGCCACACGGAAAGCAGCTTTGGTTTCATCGGCGAGGTGCTCCATGATGAGAATGGCTCTCCTTATCTAAGCTGCTACGCTGTCTCAGACATTTCCTGGAATGACGAGACAGGCGCTCTTTTCGAGGCAATGAGCCCACGCGGCCTGGAGTTCCGCAATTTGAAGACACTCTTCGGTGTGGCGATGGTCACCCGGGAGGTGGTGATGACCAACGATGCCGCGAATGATCCCCGTCGTGGCGGGCTGCCCCCAGGCACCCCTCCCATCGACTCCTTTCTTGGCCTGCCGGTGCATAATGGCCTGGAAATGGTCGGCCTCATCGGTCTGGCAAACCGCCGTGGCGGCTTCGATCAGGACATCTTGAGAAGCCTCGACCCATTTCTGGCCGCTTTCAGCAGCATGATAGTCTCACGCCGGGAGACTCGCCGTCTGGAGAAAGATCAGGCCAATCTCCGTGAGGCCAGAGACAGGGCGGAGACTGCCAACCGTGCGAAGAGCGACTTCCTCACCATGATCAGCCATGAGATCCGCACGCCCATGAACGGCGTCATCGGCATGGCCCGACTTCTGTGTACCAGCAACCTCGACGAGCACCAGATGGAGATGGCGGAAGCCGTGGTCCAAAGCGGCACCGCGCTCGTCAGCATCATGGACGATATCCTCGACTTTGCCAAGATCGAGGCCGGGAAGCTCGAGTTGCGTGAGCAGCCGCTGAGTGTGGATGAGGTCCTCGAAGGTGTCGCCGATCTTCTCGCACATGAGGCTGCGGCAAAAGGCATCAGCATCTGCACCGTCCTCTCCCCAGGTCTGCCGGCAAAGGTTCTCGGGGACGCTGGGCGTCTGCGCCAGGTTCTCCTGAACTTGGCCGGTAATGCCGTCAAATTCACCGACCATGGCAGTGTCACATTACGCGCCAGCTATTCCGACCAGGAGCTGCAATTCAAGATCGAGGACACCGGCATCGGCATGGCACAGAATGATCTGGAGCGACTTTTCACTCCCTTTACCCAGCTCGACAGCTCCGCCACTCGCCGGTTTGGTGGTGCAGGCATGGGACTGGCCATCTGCAAAAAACTCATCGAGCGCATGAATGGCTCGATTCGCGTCGAAAGTCGTCCTGGTGAAGGTTCATGCTTCACCGTCCGTGTGCCTGCACAGGAGCTGGAACCATCATCGCCCACGGACACCCGGCGCTTCATCATCTGGATTGCCGACGAAGAAGCCAATATACGGGAGGGCTTATGCGCAGCACTTCAGGAAAGCCATGACTTAAGGCAGATGGAGAACGCCAGTCAGCTTTTAAGCACCCTGCACGCCGCCGACGCAAATGTGCTCGTGATCAAGGCTTCGTGGCTTGATTCGGAAATGCGTGAATCTGTCGGTCACTGGCTTTCCCAGGCCACTGAACCCGCACGTCGGCTCATCGTCACGACCACTCTGCATGAAGACCTGCGGCTGCCGCAGGAATGGAACGTCCGTGTTGTGCACCGGCCCGTTCGGCGGCAGCAGCTGAGAGATGCTCTCCTGAGCAGTCAGTCAGGTGATCCGCTCAGGGAAAATAGTCAGGCTTCCGTATTCAAGCCAGAGCGGCCGCTCGGCCTCCGCGTGCTCATGGCGGAGGACAACCGCGTCAATGCCCGCCTCGTAGGCCTCATTCTTGAAAAGCTCGGTTGTGAGTGCGACATCATGCCAAACGGTCTCGAAGCGGTCGGTGCATTCCAGCGATGCAGCTACGATGTCGTGCTCATGGACTGTCAGATGCCCGTAATGGACGGCTACGAGGCTGTGCGCCGCATCCGCGAGATAGAATCCCAAGATGGCGACCGCCATCACCGCTGCCATATCATTGCGATGACTGCCAATGCCGCTCCTGAGGAGCGCCAGCGCTGCCTAGCTACAGGCATGGACGCATACCTAGCCAAACCCTTCGACGCTGACGTGCTTTCTAAAATGCTCGCCGGGCTTACCCCACACCATCAAATGGCAGAGCTAGAGCAGCATTTCCAGGCGGCCTGGGCTGCGCTGAGTCTTCAAGTCGGACAGGCGGAATCTATTCAACTCGCCTCTTTATGGCTGGAAGAAGCCTCCACTCGTTCAGAACGATTGCAGCAGGCATTTAGCAGCGGACGGTGCGATGAAGTCAAAAAAGAGGCCCATGCCGTACGTGGCTCCTGCTACATCTTCGGCATGTCTTCTGTCGAAGATGCTTGCCAGACTTTGGAAGAAACCATCGCCGCCCAGATGCCGCCATCACCTCTCCAGGTTGCCGCCGTTGCGCGCGAAATCGAACGGGGCTCAACCTGGCTACGACGAGCCATGAAGGGTTAAGCAAATTGAATCCTCTGCCCTTAAACTAGATGCGGCTCTGCACGAGCATTTCCACAGCAGCGCTCTTGGAGCTCACGTGCAGCTTTTGATAGATCTTCTTCAAATGAGCCCGGATGGTTTCATGGCTAAGCTGTAACCGTGACGCCACAGTTTTCGCATTACCCAACTGCTGCATCAGCTCCAACACCTCCAACTCGCGCTCGGTCAAATGCTCGATTCCTGATTGGGCCTGAGATGCTGTCTGCGCGTCTGCTTTCAAGAACGCCTGAACCACTAGCTTGGCAATCGAGGGACTGAAGGTCATTCCGTCGTGCACCACTGCCTGAAGGTTCTGCGCCAACAACGCCGGAGCCGTCTGCTTCATAAGATAACCTGACGCACCCGCACGGATCGCGGCAAAAACATCCTCGGGCCTGCTCGAAGAGGTGAGGACGATACAGACTGTATCCGGGGACTCAATTTGCATCCGCTTGAGAACCTGCACACCGTCTTCGCCAGGCAATTCCAGATCCACAAGCAGCAGGTCCACCTCCTTACGGCGCTCACTGTCAAAGAAAGCCTCCGCACTCTCCCACATAAGCACTGAGGTAACTTCAGACTGCTTACTCAGCAGACTTTCCAAATAACAGCGCACGACAGGATCATCATCGATGATTCCCGTGGTGCGTTTCGTGGAGTCTTTTTGTTCCATTAGATACAGTTTGCTAATCGCTCAAACTCCCCTCTTTTATACTCTGAAATAAAACAAGTTCACTATAGTGGAGCAAAGCACAGGTTTCACAGATCGTGTGGGAGCATTTTTGTCGCCCTGTAAGTTTGGGGTAAAGATCCCAAAGTAACCACTCCCCACTCTCGCTCCTGACTTGCCTACAATAAGAGCAAACAATCAGTAAATCATCGTTTTCAATAGCTGTCCGCGACGCACCACACTCGGGCTGCTGGCAGCTCAGGACCGTCGCTAAGCTGCATTGAAAACCATCGATCACCCCAAGCATATGTGCGTCGAATCGGGGTATCATTTTTCCCTCAAAGATGACGAAGGCCACGGGTGATTTCGCTGCATTGGTGGCTGATAACCCGAGCCCCAGTATCCAGTGCTGCCTCCACGGAATCAAAACCGA